>JABIUG010000411.1 GCA_018700655.1 Rhodospirillaceae bacterium
ACTGAATGAGAGCGTCCTGCTAATCTGAACTCCGAAGGAGGAGTTTGGGATGAGCCGGAAGAGATGTACGCTTAAGCAGTTTAAGGGAATGCTGCGGTAAACCGAGGTGCGTTTGTTGCAGGCTGACTCTAGCAGCCGGCCTCTAACTTAGACGGCAGAGCACCTCAGCGGGGCAGGCCACGGTGAGGGCAGTTTGCGGCGGTAGTAGTAAACCCCACGTTGGCGGTTGATGTGGGAGCACTACAGCCATCCTCGGCGGGTTACGACGGGGCCGATGCGGGAAGTTCTGCGATGTCAGGTGCTTGTGGGCGTCGTGGCTGGGGCGCCTGGATTCGAACCAGGGATCGCGGGATCAAAACCCACTGCCTTACCGCTTGGCTACGCCCCAACCGTGGGCCCTAGTAGCCGAAAAGAGGGTGGCTGCGCAAGATGGCAGCTGTCACGTTCAGGCGTGGGCGATCCGTTCACGCAGCGCGCCGGCATCACCGGTGGCATTGCGTGTATCGACAACCAGCGGCATGGCCGCAATCAACGCGCCGTAATCGACATCATCGTGGTCGGTGACGATCAGCGCGGCATCGTGGTTTCCAGCAACGACCGCTTCCCACGTGAGGCTCTCGCGGCCCGAGAGCTCGGCGTGTTCACGCCCGGTGCGAATGACGGGAATGAAGGGATCGTAGAACGAAACCTCAGCACCGCGCGCTTCGAGCAATGCTATCAGCTTCAGGGCCGGACTCTCGCGGATGTCGTCGACGTTCTTTTTATAGGCCATGCCGATCAACACGATTTTCGCACCGTTCAGTCCCTTGGCGAACCGCCGATCAAGCTCCTCGCCCAGGCGGGCGACGACATGGGCGGGCATGGCGGTGTTGATTTCGCCGGCAAGTTCGATGAAACGGGTCGCAACCTCAAACTCGCGCGCCTTCCAGGTCAGGTAAAACGGATCGATCGGGATGCAGTGTCCGCCCAGGCCGGGGCCGGGATAAAACGGCATGTAGCCGAACGGCTTGCTCTTGGCCGCTTCGATCACTTCCCAGATATCGATCCCCATGGCGCCGTAGACGAGTTTCAACTCGTTCACCAGCGCGATGTTGACCGAACGGAAGATGTTCTCCATCAGCTTGACCGCTTCGGCCGTCTTGGTGTCGGTGACCGGCACGGTGCCAGCCGTGGTAATGGTTTCGTAGAAGGCGCAGGCGGCATCACGGGCGGCATCGCCGTCACCACCGACAACCTTGGGCACCTGGGTCGTGCTGTGGCCGGCATTGCCGGGATCTTCGCGTTCGGGCGAATAGGCGAGCAGGAAATCACTGCCCGAAACCAGGCCCGAGGCCTCAAGGATCGGCTTCATCAGACCCTCGGTCGTGCCGGGATAGGTCGTGGATTCCAGGATGATCATCTGACCCTTGCGCAGAACCGAGGCGATCGCGCGGGTCGTCTCTTCGACATAACGCATATCAGGCTCACGGTTGGCGGTGAGCGGCGTCGGCACGCAGATCAGGATGACATCGGCTTGGGCGAGCGCCGCGACTTCGTCGGTTGCCCGGAAGCGGCCGGCCGCGACCATCGCTGCGATGTTGTCGGCCCCGATGTGGCGGATGTAACTTACGCCGGCCGAAAGGCGGGTGATCTTTTCAGGATCGGTATCAAACCCCAGAACGCAGAAGCCTGCCTTGTGCGCGGCAAGCACGAGCGGCAGTCCGACATAACCCAGGCCGACCACTGCGACGCAGGCATCACGGGTCGTGATTTTGCTTTCGATGCTGTTCATGGCCGCCCCCTTTATCGGCTACATCGCGGCAAGGGAAGCATCAAGCCGCAAAGCTGCACACGCCATCCCGTCGTTCACATCGGCTGCAGTGTGGTGTCTGGGCCGCCCAGAAGCGGCGTTGCCTCGACCCACCAGTCCGGGTGCGCGCCCGCAATCGCCTGTGCCGCATGGCGTGCTTCGGCGAGCGAGGCGACGAGACCAAAACATGTCGCACCGCTGCCGCTCATCCGCGTCAGCCCGACTGCGGGGCAAGCCGCAAGCGCCTCAAGGCAGGCACCGATCACCGGAGCCAACCCACAGGCAGCGGCCTCGAGATCGTTCCCGCGCGACGCCAGTGCGGCGAGCAGCGCATCAAGTGTCGGCGCCGATTCGATCAAGGACCGCGAAGCCGAGAACGGGCCCGTGCGTGCGGCAAACACCGCCGGTGTGGCAAGGGGCAGGCGCGGGTTGACCAGGACGAGCGCGCAAGCCGGGAGCGAGGGAGCAAGCGCGACAACATCGCCGGTCCCCGAAACCAGGATAGGCGCCTCGATCAGGCAGGGCAGAACGTCTGCGCCAAGCTCCCGGGCCAAGGCCTCGAGGTCGAGCGCCCGGCCAAACAGATCGGGCATGGCATTCAGCACTGCCGCGGCATCGGCCGAACCCCCGCCCAACCCGGCAGCCACGGGAATGTTCTTCTCCAGGGTGACATGGAAATGATCCCCGCGCCCGGTTTCGCGGCGCGCCAGCGCAAGGGCACACATCACGAGATTGTCGGCCGGGTTATCGCCATCAAGTGTGCTTGCGAAGGGGCCTGTGACTTCAAGCCTGTCTTGATCAGCCGGTCTCAGCCAGATGCGGTCGGCCAGCCCAACGCGCACGAACAGGCTGTCGAGATCATGATAGCCGTCGGCGCGCCGACCAAGGACGTGGAGGTAAAGATTGACCTTGGCAGGGGCGAGCAGGGGGGCAGGGGCGAGCAGGGGGGCAGGGGCGAGCAAGGTCGTGCTCGAGCCTTCCGACGCCTCAGCCGTCGTCGCCGCGCTCAAGGCCCGACTGCAGCTTGGACTGGATGGTTGCGGTCAAGGCCGCATCGTCACCGCTCAGCGAAACCGCGCGACGCCACTGGAACCGGGCTTCCGCATGGCGGCCGACCTGCCAAAAGGCATCGCCCAGATGATCGTTGATCACGGCATCGCCGGGCTCGTACTCGACGGCGCGCTCAAGCTGGGCAACCGCCTCTTCATACCGGCCCAGCCGGTAATAGGCCCAGCCCAGGCTGTCGATAATGAAACCGTCGGTCGGGCGCTGGTTGACCGCGCGCTCGATCATGTTCAGGGCCTCGTCGAGGTTTTCGCTCCGATCAACCCAGGTGTATCCCAGATAGTTCAGGACAAAGGGATGCTCGGGCTGGATTTCCAGCGCGGCGACAAAATCGTCCTCGGCGCGATCCCAGTCGCCGGATCGTTCAAGCGCGATACCCCGGACATAACGCAGCCGCCAATCGCCTTCGGCCGTACCCGCCATGCGTTCAAACGCCAGATCATAGGCATCAACCGCTTCAGCCCAGCGTTCATGAATGCGCAGGATATCGCCCAGCATGACAAGGCTGTCGGCGCGTTCGGTTTTTTCTTCGACCATTTGGTGCAGGATCGCGATCGCCTGGTCGACATGGCCGGCATCATCGAGATTGAGTGCGATGCGCAGCCGGGCGCTCCAGTGAAGCGGTGAACTGGCGTTGATGCGCCGGTAGGCATCCACCGCATCGTCGTGTTTGCCCTGCGCTTCAAAGATGTCACCGATGAGCAACGCGACGACATCATTCTGAGGCACCAGATAGGCGGCTAGCTGGCCATAGGCCAAACCGACCTCGGGCCCGTCGTTCTGCTGGGCCGAACTCGCGACCGCAAACAGCGCCTCGGAAGCCCCCTCTCTGGCCTCGTCGATCTGCTCGGGCGGAGCACCGCCTGCATCCAGTCTAGCAAGTGTGGCATCAAGCCAGAGCGAATCCGGGTTGGTTGCCAGGAAGCTGGAATAGACCTCACGTGCGGCATCGATCTTGCCCTGGCGTTCCAGAAAGGCGCCATAAGCGAGCACGACACGATAGGCGCCGCCGACCTGCCCGGCCATGGAGCGTTCAAACGCAACTTCAGCGGCGTCCGCGCGCCCGGCGAGATCTTCGATCAGGCCAATGTGATAGGCGCGCAGGGCATCGAAACCATCGCCTGCATCGGTTGGCCCGATAGCCGCCATGGCGTCGTCAAAGTCACCCTTGGCCGCGGCGACCCAGGCTTCAAGAAGCGGCACCAGAATGGTGTTGTAGCCATTGATCGGCAGCCGGATCAGTGCGGCTTCGGCATCATCGAAGACATCGCGGTCGAGCGCGTCGGCAGCGAGCGTGAGCGGCGAGAACTGATCGATGCCCTCGCCGATCATCAACTTGCGCGCAATCGGCAGCGCCTCGGGAATGCGCCCCGACGAGACCAGAGCGAAATGGGTCTGGCGAAGGAGGTCCTTGTTGTCGGGATCCGACGCCAGCGCGACCAGCAGATAGTCGGAGGCAGCCGCCATGTCGCGTTCCATGATCGCGGCCTGGGCGGCCAGATAGGCGCCCGATGACGATGCCACCGGCATCAGTGTGGTATCGAGGCCCGAGCCCAGATCAACCAGGTCATCGCTGGCCTGCGCCAGCGTCGACGGTGCCAGGTCTTCGCGTTCGGCCTGGGCCGGATCGCTGCCGGTCTTGCAGGCGGCTAGCAGCAACAGGGACGCCGTCGCCACAACGGCGAAGTGCAAACCGGAACGAATGTGAGCACGCATGAGCACGCGGCCCTTCCATGGCAGGAATTACGAGGCGATTCACCACTTCGCGAACGGAGCGTACCGCCTGAATTCCTCAGTCTAGCCGAGCCCGGGCGGAGTCTCAAAGAACGTCCTGTCAAAACGCCGTGTGAGGCCGAAAAAACTACATGTTCGGGTAGTTTGGCCCGCTGGCGCCTTCCGGTGTGACCCAGACGATGTTCTGGGTCGGATCCTTGATATCGCAGGTTTTGCAATGGACGCAGTTTTGCGCGTTGATCTGCAATTCTGGACCGTCATCGCCCTCGATGATCTCGTAGACGCCTGCCGGGCAATAACGCTGCTCGGGCGCATCATAGGTCTCGAGGTTGATCTTGATCGGGACCCCGGCGTCTTTCAGCGTGAGATGGATCGGCTGATCTTCCTCATGCGAGGTCGATGCCAGAAAGACGGAACTGTTGCGATCAAATGAAATCTCACCGTCTGGCTTGGGATAATCGATCGGCTTGCACTGGGATTTCGGCTTCAACGCGGAATGATCGTCGTGATTGCGGAAGGTCCAGGGCGCACGGCCGCGCAGCAGAATCGTATCGATCGCCGAATAGATGAAACCGGCAAAGAAACCCTTGTGGAAGCTGGGGCGAATGTTGCGGACCTTGTAGAGTTCGTCCCAGACCCAGCTCTGTTTGAGCCGTTCGGGATAGGCCGTGACCTCGGTGCCTTCAGGCGTTTCCTGCCCGAGCCATTCAAACACCGCTTCAGCTGCCGTCATGCCGCTCTTCATGGCGGTGTGGCTGCCCTTGATCTTGGGCACGTTCACGAAACCGGCCGAACAGCCGATCAGCGCACCACCCGGGAACGAGAGCTTGGGAATGGACTGCAATCCACCCTCGTTGATCGCGCGCGCGCCATAGGAAATGCGCTTGCCGCCCTTGAAGTACTCCGCAATCACCGTATGGGTCTTGAAGCGCTGGAACTCCTCGAACGGCGAGAGATAGGGATTTTCATAGTCGAGCCCGACGACATAGCCGACCGACACCTGATTGTTCTCCAGGTGATAGAGGAACGATCCGCCATAGGTCTTGCGATCCATCGGCCAGCCGGTTGTGTGGACGACCGTGCCTTCCTTGTGCTTGGCCGGGTCAATCTCCCAAAGTTCCTTGATGCCGATGCCATAGGTCTGGGGATCAACACCTTCGCGCAGTCCGAATTGCTCCATCAACTGCTTGGAGAGATGGCCGCGACAACCCTCGGCAAACAGGGTCTGGCGCGCATGGAGTTCGATACCCGGCTCGTAATGGGCCTTCTTTTCACCGTCCTTGCCGATTCCCATGTCACCGGTCGCGACACCCTTTACGGAACCGTCCTCATGGAACAGGACCTCGGATGCGGCAAAGCCGGGGAATATCTCGACGCCCATGGCTTCGGCCTGCTCACCCAGCCAGCGGCAGACATTGCCCAGGCTGACGATGTAATTGCCGTGATTGTTCATCTGCGGCGGCGTCGGCAGACGGATCGCATTCGAATGGGTCAGGAACAGGAACTTGTCGTGTTCGACCGGCGTGTTGAGCGGCGCGCCCTTTTCCTTCCAGTCGGGAATCAGTTCGTTGAGCGCCCGGGGTTCCATGACCGCGCCGGAGAGAATATGGGCGCCGACCTCAGAGCCCTTCTCGATCACGCAGACCATGATCTCCTGGCCGGTTTCCTGCGCCAATTGACGCAACCGGATCGCCGCGGCAAGGCCTGCCGGCCCCGCGCCAACAATCACCACATCGAATTCCATACTCTCGCGCGCAACATCGTTCATCGCACCGCTCCTGCCTGAATGCCAATCGCGCCTGTCTTAACGGAGGGGAGTTCGCGACACAATCACCCGAGATGGTATTGTGGCCCCATGAACACGGGCCCAGACATGGATAGGGATCAGGCGCTGGCGCTGTTGCGCTGGTACGCTGAGGTCGGCGTCGACGAGGCGGTGACGACCGACCCGGTCGACCGTTTCGCCATACAACCGCAACCGGTTGCGCCGCAAGCGGTCGCGCCGCCCTCTGCCGTTCCGGTCCTTCCCCCGGTCCAGAAGGCCGTCGTCGCACCGGCACCGATTGCCCATGACAGCGAGGTTCGTGCGGCTGCCGCGGCAGCCAATACCCACGATGAGCTGATCACCGCGATCCACGCCTTCGATGGCTGCCCCCTGAAACGCATGGCAACCACCACCTGCATCTTCGACGGCAACCCCCAGGCCCGTATCATGGTGATCGGCGAGGCCCCCGGCGGCGAAGAAGACCGCCAGGGCAAACCCTTCGTCGGACCGGCCGGTCAGTTGCTCGACAAGATGCTGGCAGCTATCGGACTCGATCGCAGCACGGTCTACATCACCAACACGCTCTACTGGCGACCGCCCGGCAACCGCACACCCACACCCGAAGAAATCGCACTGTGCCTGCCGTTCCTCGAACGCCAGGTCGCGCTGATCGCTCCGGCCGTGTTGCTCTATACCGGCGGTACCGCGGCCAAGGCCATGCTCAACCGCAGCGAAGGCATCACGCGCCTGCGCGGGCGCTGGTTCAGTCTGGAACGGAACGGGCGTGAGCCGATTCCAGCCATGGCAATGTTCCATCCGGCCTATCTGCTGCGCCGCCCGGAACTCAAACGCGACGCCTGGCGCGACCTGTTGGCGATTCGGGCAAAGATCGACGAACTGCAGATACAGACCGGCGCGACTCGGCAGGGATCCTGACCCCACCTGCCTCAAGTTGAGCCCTCGCCGTGGAAGACCTATAAGGGCGCCGCTCGACATGGACGGCGACGGAAGGATTTATGGGGGCTGCCGCCGCATCGAAGGCCATGGGAAACCGCAGGTTCCCTATTGGCCCGCTCACCGGACTATCGATTGCATTGTTGTCATGGAATGCGGCTGCGCAGTCGATTCCGCCTGTGCCCGACAACAAACCCCAGCGGGCACCACAGCTTGTCGAGATCGCCACGGCCGCGCCCAACGACGAAACCCTGATTATCGCGCCGATGCTGGCTGCCGCCGCCCTGCCGATCCCCGGCCTGAAACCCTCGATCCCTGAAGGGGCCCTCTTCTCGGTCCTCAATGCCCACGATGTTGCCGCCTACGAGCGGATTTTCGCCGTGCAGCAGGACGCCGACTGGGCCACGGCCGATCGCCTGATCGATGACCTCAATGATCCCGTCCTGATGGGGCATGTCCTGTTCCAGCGCTACATGCATCCCACCGGCTGGCGTTCTTCGTTTTCCGAATTGAGCGCCTGGCTTGCAGTCTATCCCGACCACCCCGGCGCCGACCGGATCTACCGCCTGGCCTTGCGTCGCCAGCCCGATGGGGTAGCCGCACCGCAGGCGCCCCAGGCCGGCAGGCTGGATTACATCGCTGATGTCGACATCGCCCTGCAGCGTTCCAGCGAACTGGTCGATGAGACGTTGTGGAGCCACCTGTCATCGGGCGAACGCGGCACCCTGCGTGATTTCGTCGCCCAGATTCGCCGCCACATCTGGAACGGCAACAACGGTTCGGCGCGCGCGCTGCTCGACAACGCAAATTTCGCGGCACTGGCCGATTCCCTGACCCATGACAGGATGGCCGCAGAAGTTGCGCGTGGATATTTCATCGGCGGTGATGACGCGACGGCACGCGAAGTCGCTGATCCTGCGCTGGAACGTTCTGGCAGCCAGGCGACCTTGTCCGGCTGGATCGCTGGCCTGGCGGCCTACCGGGAGGGAGACCTCGACGCCGCGCGCCATGCCTTCGAAGTCCTTGCAGCGGGTGAGCCCGACGAGGACCTGGTTGCAGCTGGCGCCTATTGGGCGGCACGCATCAACCTGCTGAACGGCCAGCCCGAGAAGGTCCGGCGTTATCTTTCGATCGCCATGACCCGGCCATACAGCTTCTACGGTCTGCTGGCGCAGCATGCCCTGGGCAACGAGATCATCCTGGAAGACAAGCTGCCGGTCCTCTCGGATCTTGAGCGCTCGACACTGGCCGTGCTGCCGGAAGTCCGGCGCGCCATCGCCCTTTCCCAGGTCGGCCAGCAACACCGCGCCGACATGGAGTTCGACGGACTGAGCGCCTATGACCGCCCGGGCCTGTCTGTTGCCATGCTGCGCCTTGCCGGCGATCTGGGCCTGCCGGCGACTGAATACCGGCTTTCACGCCAGCTGCTGGGCGGTTATTCGGAGCGCTTTGATTCCGCACTCTATCCTTTGCCGCCATGGCAACCCGAAGACGGCTTCAACATTGACCCCGCCCTGCTGTTTGCCATCATGCGCCGTGAATCCGAGTTCCGGGCACTCTCCGAGAGCGAGGCCGGCGCCCAGGGGCCGATGCAGATCATGCCATCGACAGCGGCCTGGATCTCTGGCGACAACGCCTATACCGGCGCCAAACGCCACCTGCTGAGCGATCCCGTCGTCGCGCTCGATCTGGGCCAGACCTATGTCGAGTACCTGCTGGAACTCGATAGCGTCGACGGCAACATCTTCTTTGCCCTTGCGGCCTATAACGGCGGGCCGGGCAATCTGGCGCGCTGGATCAAAAACACAGGCGCAACCTTCGACCCGCTGCTTTTCATCGAAACCATTCCGTCGCGCGAAACACGGTTCTTTATCGAGTCCGTGACAGCCAGCTACTGGATCTACCGCTTGCGGCTTGACCAGACGACACCCACGTTGGAAATGGTCGCGGCCGGTCGTTGGCCGCTCTATCCAGAAGGGGAGTCGATCCTTGCCGGGAATTAACGAGTCAAAGCCGTTTCTCGCCATCCAGATCGCGGTTCTGACGATCTCGGACACACGCACGCTGGAAGATGACAAATCCGGCAACATCCTGATCGAGCGGATCGAAACAGCCGGACACACGATCGCGGCGCGCAAGATCATCCCTGATGAGCAAAGCGAAATCGAAACCGCATTGCGCACGTGGATCGCCGATCCGGGCGTCGATGTGGTGATCGCCACCGGCGGCACCGGCGTCACCGGGCGCGATGTCACACCTGAAGCGTTCGAGGCCGTCTATGAGAAAGCCATCCCCGGCTTTGGTGAACTGTTTCGCTGGCTCTCTTTCGCCAAGATCGGGACCTCGACCGTCCAGTCGCGCGCTACAGCCGGCGTTGCAGGCGGCACCTATCTCTTTGCCCTGCCCGGCTCGCCCGGCGCCTGCAAGGA
>JABIUG010000412.1 GCA_018700655.1 Rhodospirillaceae bacterium
CTGGCGCCGCAGCGCAGGTCGAGTATGTGGGCGCGGTTGATGAGCGAGGGCACCAGAAGAACCGGCCTGCCGCCGCCGCCATAGTCCAGCAGGCGCGATGAACCATCATGCCAGAGGACGGCTACTTCCGAATCCGGGCGTTGATAGGGATGGTCGCGATAGGCGCGGATGCCGGTTACGAACCGGGAGAGGCGCTCGGTCGCTTCATTGGCGACAGCGCGGGCGAGATCCTCAGCGTCTGCCGCCGCGATCGCGGTCTGGATCCGGTCCGCGCTTTCGCGGCCCTTTGGGCTGCGGCTTTCGTTCCAGGCGATCAAGCCGCTCCTCGCAGGCCCCAAGGCGGCGAGCGAACTCATCAAGACGCTGGCCGAAGTCGCCAGATGCAGCGGCAGCGGGCGTGGCCCCATCCGTGGTGCTGTCGTCACCTTGTGCTCCCGTTGGCATGGCGGCAAGCCAGGACTGCGCCCAGCGCGCCAGCGCCGGATCGGACGCCTGCTGGGTCAGGTGCTCCTGCCACAGGTCGACGAAATCCTTGGCGAGTTTCGAGAGATCGTCCTGGTCGGTCATGGTGATGAGTTTAGCGCCTAGAGGGATGGTGTGGCACTTGGAATTATCAGCGAGACTCACAAGGGTGGACGATCTCTTTTTCTTTGTTCCCTCAAGCGTGCGGAGCACGCGTCCGGTGACTGAGGGGACAAAGAAATACCGCGCTGCAACAAAGTCTGTTCGCAATGCAGCATAAGCGTCATAATGAGCCGCAGGACACATGCGGGTGAGCCCACTATGGCACGCAAGAACAATCAGAAGGATGGCGATACCGTCGTCATCAAGAAATACGCCAATCGCCGTCTCTACAATACGGCGACCAGCAGCTATGTGACGCTCGATCACCTCGCCCAGATGGTGAAGGACGGGGTCGAGTTCGTCGTGTTCGACGCAAAGTCGGGCGATGACATCACGCGTTCCGTGCTGACCCAGATCATTGTCGAGGAAGAGGCCAAGGGCGCCAATCTATTGCCGATCAGCTTCCTGCGTCAGCTCATCGGCTTTTATGGCGACAGCCTGCAGACCTTCGTGCCGCGTTATCTCGAAATGAGCATGGAGAACCTGGCGACCAACCAGGAGAAGGTGCGCGACATGATGTCGCAATCCTTTGGCCAGATGTTTCCGTTCTCCAACCCCGAGGCGGGTGGCGCGGTCGAGGATATGGTCAAGAACAACATGGTGATGTTCCAGCGTGCCATGGAGATGTTTTATCCCGGTGGCGGTGTCGCACCCGATGGCACGAGCACCGGCTCGGGTAACGGTAATGGCGCAGACCATCCCGAAGCGTCCGCCGGGGCCGGGGGTAATCGCAACGACCTCGATACCCTCAAGGATCAGATCGACAGCCTGCAGAAGCAGCTGAACGACATCGCCAGGCGGGGCTGAGTTTCTCCTTTGGTGAGCCCGGCCCGATGCCGGGCTTTGCCGCGACCTGAGCAAACGCCATGACGCTTTTCCTGATCAAGCTGATCGCGACGCCGTTGATTGTTGCCGCCGCCGGCTGGGCCTCGCGGCGTTGGGGTGCCGCGGCAGGCGGCTGGATGGCTGGCATGCCCGTCACCTCGGGCCCGATCTCGGGCTTCCTGGCTTATGAATATGGTCCGCAGTTTGCTGCGCAGGCAGCACTGGGAACGCTCTATGCCATGCCCGCAATCGCGGCCTGTGCCGTGGGTTATGTCTGGGCCGCACGGCGCGGTCATGGCTGGGTCATCAGCATGATTGCCTGCCAGGGGAGTTATCTCGCCATGATCGCGTTGCTGCTCCCGCTGGGGGCGTCAACCGTTGTGGTGTTTGTGCTGTCACTCGTCGCCCTGGTCTGTGGCATCGCTACGGTCGGCCTGCGCGAGCGCCCCATGCTGCCCAGCATGTCGAGCCGGTCGGTGTTGTTGTTGCGTATCATGGTTGCCACCGGCTTGGTGCTGATCGTCACGTTGATCGCACCACTGCTGGGTCCGACCCTTTCAGGGCTGGCCGGAACCATCATGATCATCGCCGCCGTGCTCGCCGCCGCCAGCCATATCGAACATGGCCCGAAAGGCGGGATAGCGGTGATCCGCGGCATGATCCTGGGTCAGGTGGCGTTCCTGGCGTTTTACACCGTTGTATGGGCCCTGCTGCCGTCGCTGGAAATGCTGACGTACCTGCCGGCACTGATTGCCGCGGGTGTGACCGGGTTTGTGGTCTCGCGCGCAACTTCGCGCCTGTCTCTGTCGGCACAACGATCAGGCTGAAGGAGCTTCCGGTTCCGGGCCTTCTGTGTCGATTTCGACAGGCTCCGTGTCGTCGTTATCTTTCCTGCGCATGGCTCGTTCCACCAGGCCCTGGATCAGGACGTAGAGGACCGGGACGAGAAAGATGCCGAAGATGACAGCACTGGACATGCCACCCAACACCACATTACCGACCGCACGGCGGCTGCCCGAGCCTGCGCCGGTGGCAATGACCAGAGGAAAGACTCCAAGAATAAAGGAGAAGGACGTCATCAGAATGGCGCGGAAACGAAGGCGTGATGCACTGATTGCAGCCTCCATGACGGAATGGCCCTGGGAGCGCAGGTCGCGTGCAAATTCGGCAATGAGAATAGCGTTCTTTGAAGCCAGTCCGATCAGCAGGACCAGCCCGATCTGGGTGTAGAGATTGACCTCGGCAGGGGCACCCAACAATGATGTCAGGAACAGCGCTCCCAGAGCCGCTGAGGGCACCGAAAGGATCACGACCAGCGGCAGGGTCCAGCTTTCATACTGGGCGACCAGGAAGAGGTAAACAAACAGAATGCCGAGCGCGAAGATGATGGTCGTAGTGCCAGCCGACTCGATTTCTTCGAGCGTTTGACCTGACCATTCATAGGCGAATCCTTCCGGCAGTTCCGCTGCGGTGATCTCTTCCATCGCGGCGATGGCTTCACCCGTTGTCTTGCCCGGCGCCGGGCTGCCGTTGATTGTAACCGTGCGGAACGTGTTGTAGCGCGAGAGCGACTCCGGCCCCAGGATCGTCTCGACCGTAAGCAACGCCCCCAGTGGCACCATGTCGCCCTCGAGGGAGCGGACATAGAGGCGTTTGATGTCGTCAGGCGCGGAGCGGAACTCGCTTTCGGCCTGGATCGTTACCCGGAAGATGCGGCCCAGATAGTTGAAGTCGTTGACGTAATAGGCACCGAGATACGCCTGCAGAACCGTAAAGATATCAGCCAGCGGGACAGCGAGGGCCTCGGCCTTGTCGCGGTCGATGTCCAGGAAGAGTTGCGGCACGTCGGCACGATAGGTGCCGAACACGTTCTGCAGATCGGGATCCTGATTGGCGCTGTAAACCAAAGCGCCCATAGCCTGTGCGAGATCCTGCGGTGACTGTCCGGTAACGTCCTGAAGCCGGAAATCGAAGCCGCCGGTCAGGCCAAGGCCCGGAATGGGCGGCGGTGCGAAACCGAAGATGTTGGCTTCGCTGATCGCCGAGAGCTGGCCCTGTACCTTCCGGAGAATGGCATTGATCGAAAGCGAGGGATCGGTGCGATCGTCCCAGGGCTCAAGCGCAACAACCGCCATGCCGACATTGGGTTGGCCGGAACTGCCAAGCAGACTGAAGCCGGGGATCGAAATGACGTCGGCGACACCCGGTGTGTTGACCAGGATCTCTTCGACGTGGCCAATCACTTCTTCCGTGCGCGGGAAAGCGGCCGCATCGGGAAGTTGAATGTCGACAAAGAACGCCCCTCTGTCCTCGTTGGGCATGAACCCCGAAGGCAGCTGTGTGAACAGACCAAAAGAAACGGCATAGATCCCGGCCAGAATCGCCAGACCGATGATTGCGCGGCGTGCGATTACGCCGACCAGGCCAACATAGCCGGTGCGGATACTGTTGAAGCCTCGGTTGAAAAGTCCAAGTGGACCGCGTGTGCGAAGACGTTCCGGGCGCATCAGCATGGCGCACAAGGCCGGACTGAGCGTCAGGGCGTTGAAAGAGGAAATGACCACGGCAACCGAGATGGTGACGGCGAACTGCTGGTAGATGCGTCCCGTCAGCCCGGGCAGGAAGGCGACCGGCACGAACACTGCGAGCAGCACCAGGGTCGTGGCGATCACCGCACCTGATATCTGCTGCATCGCCTTGCGTGTGGCCTCGCGTGCCTTGAGACCTTCCTCGGCCATAATGCGCTGGACGTTTTCGACGACAACAATGGCATCATCGACCACAACGCCAATCGCCAGAAACATGGCAAAGAGCGATATCGTGTTGGCCGAATACCCCATCATCAGCATCACCATGAAGGTGCCGATGAGGGAAACGGGGATGGCCAGGGTCGGAACCAGCGTGGCACGCCAGTCCTGCATGAACACATAGGTGACTGCGACAACCAGCAGGAAGGCAACGAGCAGCGTGATCACGACCTCGTCGATCGTCGTCTGGACATAACGGGTCGTGTCGTAGATGACCTTGTATTCGACGTCGCCGGGGAAACGTTGGGCGAGGCGGTCGAGTTCGGCTTGCACTGCTTCGGCTACATTCAACGCATTGGCGCCGGGCAACTGGTAGATCGCGAGAGCGGCAGCAGGCAAGCCGTTGAGCTGGCTGTAGGAATTGTAAGTCGCAGCGCCAAGTTCGATTCTGGCAATATCCTTAAGCTGAAGATCGCGCGCCCCGGCGTCGCTGACAATGATGATCTCGCCGAAATCCTCGGGAGTCGCCAGTCGGCCCTCGGCGATAATGGAGTACTGGAACTGCTGGTCGTCGGCGATGGGCGGGGCACCGATCTGACCGGCGGTGGCCTGGATGTTCTGCGCCGTAATCGCACTCACCACGTCAGCCGGCGTCAGTGACAGCGCGGACATCCGGTTGGGATCAAGCCAGATGCGCATGCCGTAATCCTGGCCGCCCAGAATGCCAGCATCGCCGACGCCGGGCACGCGGACCAATGCGTCACGAATGTTGATGTTTGTGTAATTGCTCAGAAAGAGGCTGTCATACTTGTTACCGGGCGAATAGATCGAGATCACCATCAGCATGCTTGTCGATGCCTTGGTCACCGTAACGCCGCCACGGCGGACTTCCTCTGGCAGGGCACTCTCCGCAGTCGCGACCCGATTCTGGACATTGACCGCCGCGATGTCGGGGTCGGTTTCAAGATCAAACGATATGGAAAGGCTGTAGGTGCCCGAGCCGGAACTGCTCGAGCTCATGTAGGTCATGCCCTCGACACCGTTGACCTGCGCTTCGATCGGCTCAGCAACCGTTGCTTCGACGACCTCGACACTGGCGCCAGGATAGGAAGCACTGACGGAAATCTGCGGTGGAGAGATTTCAGGGAACTCGGCGACCGGAATAACACTGAGCGAAATCAGCCCGCCGATCGTGATCAGGATCGAGATGACAAAAGCGAACTTCGGCCGATCGATGAAGAAAAGAGAGAACACGTGGTCTAGCCGCCGCCGTTGCTGTCAGCCAGAACCGGATTGACCGGAGTGCCGGGCCGGACTTTGAGAATGCCCTGGATTATCACCACATCTCCGGAGGCCAGCCCGGAATCAACGACGAACTCCGTGCCGTCTTCGTCGCCGAGCTCAATGCGGCGTTCGCTGACCATGTTCTCTTCATCGACGACCAGGACAAACGCACCGTCCTTGTCCTTCTGCACGGCCGATTGCGAAACGGTGATACCGCGGGTTGGTGCGTCGTCGGCGAGAATCACCGTTACAAACTGGCCGGGCGACAGGAGCTCTTCGGTGTTGGGAAACACTGCGCGGATACCGATGGTGCCCGTGCGCACATCGACATTGCTTTCGACGTAATCGACCTCGCCTGGAAACTCGTACTGGGTTCCATCCGGCAGGAGAAGCATCGGGATGACGCGTGAGCCGGGCCCGGCATCTTCATCAAACGCCGCATCCAAGCCTGCTTCCAGTCTTTCACGCTTGACCGTGAGCATGGCTGTTTCGTTGGCAGCGAACGTTACATAGATCGGGTCGAGGGCCGTGACGTTGGCGAGTGCTTCACTGCTTGAGTTGATCAGGGAGCCGACACTGTAGGTCGATGCGCTGACCCGGCCGGCGATTGGCGCCAGGATCGAGGTGTAACCAAGCTCAATCTCGGCCTGAAGCAACTGCGCCTTTGTGGCGGCAAGCTCGGCAACGGCCTGTTGATAGGCAGCACGGTCTGTTTCCAGCTTGGTTGTTGTGACATCGCCTTGTCCGAACAGGATCTCGGTCCTCTCGGACTGTCCGCGAGTCTGGTCGACCACCGCCTGTGCCTTGGCGACATTGGCCTTGGCCAGCGCGACATCAGCCTGAAAAGGCGCGGCATCGATCTGGAAGAGCAGGTCGCCGACTTCGACCCTCTGGCCGTCAATGAACCGATCTTCCAACAGGAACCCTGTAATCCTAGCGTGCAGGTCGACAGTGTCATAGGCCTCAAGCCGCCCGACAAATAGCCGTTCGGTAAGGATGTCGCGTTCTGCCACCGTCACGACCGTCACAGTCGGGGGCGGAGGTGCGTTCTGACCCTGTGGTGCAGTGCCATCATCGCAAGATGCAAGAACGAAGAGGCCAGCGACCAGTGAGCATCGTGCGATCCGGCTAATCTGGCGCGAACCGATCATGGCTTGCTCCAACAACTGTGAAAGAACTGGCGGCAGGTCTCTTTCGGGAAACCTGCCGCTTGAATGGTCATTCGATAGTCCTGAGGACCTTGTCGATGGTGTCGAAAATCTGGTCGATATGGGTCTTTTCGACAATCAACGGCGGCGACAGGGCGATGATGTCGCCGGTCACCCGGACCAGAAGACCTTCGTCGAAACATTTGTGGAAGGACTCCATGGCGCGCGCCGTCGGTGCACCCGGACGCGGCGCGAGCTCGATGCCGGCCATGATGCCCAGGTTGCGCAGGTCGATGACATGGTTGCCGCCCTTGAGCGACCACAGGCCGTCTTCCCAATAGCTCGAAAGTTCAGCTGCGCGCTCGAACAGGCCTTCTTCCTTGTAGATGTCAAGTGTAGCGATGCCTGCGACCGCCGCCAGGGGGTGGCCCGAGTAGGTGTAGCCGTGGAAAAGCTCGATGCCTGCCTCGGTGTTGTCCATGAAGGCTTCGTAGATTTTCTTCTTACAGAACACGGCACCCATCGGCACCGTGGCGTTGGTGATACCCTTGGCCGTGGTCACGATGTCGGCCTCGACACCAAAATGTTCGACAGCGAAGCTGGCGCCCAGTCGGCCGAAGCCGGTGATGACCTCATCGAAGATCAGCAGAATGTCGTGTTTGTCGCAGATTTCACGCAGGCGCTTCAGATAACCCTTGGGCGGGACCAGAACGCCGGTCGAGCCGGCAACCGGCTCTACAATCACTGCGGCAATGGTTGAGGCATCGTGTAGCTGGACCAGACGCTCGAGGTCATCGGCCAGGTGGGCGCCCCATTCGGGCTGACCCTTCGAGAACGCGTTGTGCTCGATGTCATGGGTGTGGCGGATGTGGTCAACGCCCGAGAGCAGGCTGCCGTAGAATTGACGGTTCTTGACGATCCCGCCGACCGAGGTGCCGCCGAAATTGGTGCCGTGATAGCCGCGCTCGCGTCCAATCAGGCGTGTCTTGGAACCATTTCCACGCATGTAGTGGTAACCCAGCGCGATCTTGAGCGCAGTATCTGCCGATTCTGAGCCGGAGTTCGTAAAAAAGACATGATCGAGGTCGCCCGGCATCAGCTCAACCAGCCGATTGGCAAACTCGAAGGCAGCAGGATGACCCATGTTGAAGGTCGGCGCGAAATCCATGCGGTCGGCCTGCGCTTTGATCGCTTCGGCGATCTTGTCGCGGCCGTGGCCGGCGTTGCAGCACCACAGGCCAGCGGTGCCGTCGAGGATCTTGCGACCGTCCACACTTTCATAGTGCATGCCTTTGGCGCCGGTCAGCAGACGGGGCGATTGCTTGAAGCCCTTGTTTGTGGTGAAAGGCATCCAGAACGACTCGAGGTCGTTGGGCCGATCGGGATAATTGAAGCTGTTGTCGTCCATGACTTGACCTTCAGATATGCACATGCGAAGCGGGTGGGGAACCTAACACGGGGTCCGGGCCTGTAACAGACCTGCTAGCTGAGCAGGGCCACGTCTTTTTGACACAGTTCGGCCATGCCGGCGGCTCTAGACTGCAAGTGACCAAACCGGTACGCCAACACGGGAATACAGCCATGCGTCTTGCATTTTTTCTGGGTTTTCTTGTCGTCCTGTTTGCGGCGCCGGTTCGCGCACAGCAGGCTCCCGACACGTTGCGCGCGACCCATGGGGACTGGCAAGTCCATTGCGGAGCCAATGCCGGAGCCGTGGAAGAGTGTTTCATGTTCCAGGCTGTTGACGCAGCCGCCGGAGAGCGGGTGATGACCGCAATCGTGGTGAAACCTGTCGGCGAAATGCCGCTGTTGCGAATCACGGTTCCATTGGGCGTGTTGCTTCCGGGCGGTCTCAATGTTTCGGTCGATGGCCAGGAACTGGGCACGGTCGGCTATCTCAGCTGTTTTGCCGATGGCTGCATGACCCAGGTAAACATGACGCCGGAGATCACCGAGCAGCTCAAGGCCGGGGTCCAGTCTGTCGTGACGATCCAGGACACCTATGGACAGCCGCTTTCGCTACCGTTCTCCCTGACCGGATTCACCGCTGCCTGGAACGCTCTTTAGGGCAGCCCCCGTTTCGGTCGGTTTCATCCGGACGAAATCCGACCAGGAACAGCGCCGCCTTGCATCCTTGACCGGCGCCCGCCATCCTTGTTGTTCCGGTGGAGGCAAGAACATGACGTGTCGCAACCGCGTCAAATCAGTTCTTCTGATCGCGTTCATGTCGATGGGCGGATCGGCCCTGGCTGATTACGACATGGGCATCGCTGCCCGTGAGGCCGGCAACTACACGGTTGCTCTGCCCATGCTGTCGGCAGCGCTGACCCATGGCGATCTGCGGGCAGCCATGGTTCTGGGGGAGATGCACGAGAACGGCGAGGGCACGGCCGTCAATCTCTTCAAGGCCTGTGAATATTATCTCAAGGCAGCCGAGACCGAGAATGTCGAAGCCCAGTTTCGCACGGGTGAATGTCTGAGGTCGGGTATGGTGATCACGACCGACAGAACAGCCCTGGAATGGCTGCAACTGGCCGCCGATAACGGCTACACCGAGGCTCATTGCGCCATTGGAATGATCTATGAGAGTGGCATCGGTGTCATTCGCGACGATGATCAGGCGCTGGTTCGTTGTTTGCGCGGTGCCGAGGCCGGCGATGTCGAAGCCATGGAAACCGTTGCCGATTGGTACTGGCGCAGCGTTGGGACCGAGCGTGATGTCGATCGTTCCGTGTACTGGTTTGTCAGGGCAGTCGAAGGCGGAAGCATTGATGCCGCGTGGTCGCTGGGATTGAAATACAAACTGGGCGACGGTGATTTCGAGCCTGATGCGGGCAAATCCACCACTCTCCTGACGATCGCCTTTAATGGCGGCAAGGTTCGTGCGGCGACGGTTATTGCCGATCTTCTGTTTCCCCTGGCCACTCGCGCCGATGGCAGCATCGATCCGCGGGTCGCCCTGGTGACGATGTACTGGGCCGGTCTGTCTGCAAGGA
>JABIUG010000413.1 GCA_018700655.1 Rhodospirillaceae bacterium
CGGTGATGTTCTTGACCTCGCCCTCGACCTCGCTGTCGACCGGGTACTGGATAAGGAACTCGTCCCAGGGGTTTTCCTGGGTCTGCTTGATGCCCAGGCTGATGCGGCGCTTGTCCGAATCGACATCGAGAACCTCGACGTCGACTTCCTGGCTGGTCGAGACGATTTTGCCGGGATGCACGTTCTTGCGCGTCCAGCTCATCTCCGAGACGTGGACCAGGCCTTCGATACCGGCTTCGAGCTCCACAAAGGCGCCGTAGTCGGTAATGTTCGTGACACGACCCTTGAAACGGGCAGCAACCGGGTACTTGGCGCCAACGCCTTCCCAGGGATCGGCTTCCAGCTGCTTCATGCCAAGGCTGATGCGCTGGGTTTCCGGATTGAAGCGGATCACCTGGACGCGCACGGTCTGGCCGATCGAGAGCGCCTCGGTCGGATGATTGATGCGACGCCATGAGATATCGGTGACGTGGAGCAGGCCGTCGAGGCCGCCCAGGTCAACGAAGGCACCGTAGTCGGTGATGTTCTTGACGATACCATCAAGCACCTGGCCTTCGGTCAGGCCGGCAATCAGGTCGGCCCGCTGATCGGCACGTTCGTCTTCAAGCACCGAACGGCGCGAAACGACGATGTTGCCGCGGCGGCGATCCATCTTGAGGATGCGGAATTCATGCTCGTCACCCATCAGGGGCGTGACGTCGCGCACGGGGCGAATGTCGACCTGGCTGCCCGGCAGGAAGGCAAAGGCGCCGCCGAGATTGACGGTGAAGCCACCCTTGACGCGCTGGACGATGTAACCCTTGACCCGGTCGTTGGTCTCGAAGGCTGCTTCGAGCTGGTTCCAGACCTCTTCGCGCTGAGCCTTCTCGCGCGACAGAACGGTCTCGCCGTTTTTGTTTTCAAGGCGCTCGACGAAGACCTCGACCTTGTCGCCGACAGCGACCTCGGCCTTGCCGCCCGGAGGCGTGAATTCACGCAACGAGACCCGGCCTTCGGCCTTGAGCCCAACATCGATCAGCACCGCATCGCCCTGAACGGACACGACCGTGCCCTCGACGACGGCACCTTCGACAATGTCGACGCGCTCTAGAAACTCGTTGAAAAGGTCTTCAAAATTTTCTTCGGACGCAGCTGCGTCCTGCACCACGCTGGTGTCGGTCATGTTGTCTCCTGAGATTCCCTGAGGAAGCGGTTCTTGGTTTCTACTGCTTCCTGCGGCCCCCGTTTGGGATTTCGTTCAGACACAGTCTGATACGAGACAGGGACCTCTTGGCCATTCCGGCCTAATGCGGACGCTTATATAGAGGTCTTGGCCGGTGCCTTCAACTGCTGTTCGACGATTTTCAGAGCGGCGACCAAGGCCTGGTCGGCATCGAGTTCCGAGGTGTCGAGCAGGATCGCATCCTCGGCCTGACGCAGCGGAGCGGTTTCACGCTCCATGTCACGCTTGTCGCGCTCGGCAATCTCGGCCGTGATCTCGGCCAGCACAGGCGATTGGCCACGACCGACCAGCTCGTCGAAGCGACGTTTGGCGCGCACATCCAGACCCGCGGTAACAAACAGCTTCACATCTGCATCGGGGCACACAACGGTCCCGATATCACGCCCGTCGATCACGGCGCCCGGCGGTTTGGCGGCAAAACGCCGCTGCATCCTGAGCAACGCGGCACGCACGCTGGGAAGGGCGGCAATCACGGAAGCCGCCTGCCCGACGGATTGAAGCCGCAGATCGGAGCGTTGCAGGTCACTGATTTCGAGTGATTCGGCGGCAAAAGCTGCTGCCGCCTCATCGGTCGGGTCATCGCCCTGATCAAGAAGGCGCGCAGCTGTGGCGCGGTAAATCATGCCGCTGTCGAGATGGTTGAGACCGAAATGTTCGGCCAGCCGCCATGACAAAAGGCCCTTTCCGGCCGCGACCGGACCATCAACCGTGATCACCATAACCGAACTCATGCTTCAAACTCCGCGCCCAGCCCCGTCATCAAATCGGCAAACCCCGGGAAGCTGGTCTCGATCGGCGAAACATCGTCGATCGTGACGCCATCGCGTGAAAGCAGGCCCAAAACAAGGAACGCCATGGCAATACGGTGGTCGAGTCGCGCCGCGACCGTTCCGCCGCCCTGGGGGCGACCGGCCTGGCCGGTGACGATCAAACCATCGGGCAACTCTTCGACCGCCACGCCGTTATCGCTCAGCCCGGTCGCGACCGCAGCGAGGCGGTCGCTTTCCTTGACCCGAAGTTCGGCCAGACCGCGCATGGCCGTCTCGCCCTCGGCGCAAGCGGCAGCCACCGCCAGCACGGGATATTCGTCGATCATCGTTGGCGCACGCTCAGGCGGAATCTCGACGCCTTTGAGTTCGGCACCTTCAATCTCGAGATCAGCAACCGGTTCACCGCCTTCATCGCGCTCGTTGGTGAAGCGCAGCACCGCACCCATGTCGCGGAGCGAATCGAACAGGCCGGTGCGCATCGGATTGATGCCAACCCCTTCAACAACGACCGAGGAACCGGGAATGCAGGCAGCAGCAACGACCGGGAAAGCCGCCGAGGAAGGATCGCCCGGCACGCGTATTCTGGCCGGACGAAGCTCCTGGTGCCCGGGAACGGAGATATGCCTTGCGCCAGCCTCATCGGTCTCGACCGAAACTTCGGCCCCGAAGCCGCGCAACATACGCTCGGTATGATCGCGTGTGCCTTCGGCCTCAATCACCGTCGTGACACCAGGCGCATGGAGCCCGGCAAGAAGCACGGCAGACTTAACCTGCGCCGAGGGGACGGGAAGACGATAGACCAGCGGTAGAACCGGGCTGGCGCCGGTCACGGCCAGAGGCAGGCGATTACCGCTGCGTGCCAGGAAGCGGGTGCCCATCTCCTCGAGCGGACGCATCACCCGACCCATCGGGCGGCTGCAGAGGGAAGCATCTCCGGTAAAAAAGGAGGTAAACGCGTGGCCCGCAGCCACGCCCATCAAAAGTCGTGCGCCAGTCCCCGCATTGCCCATATCGAGCATGCCGTCGGGCTCGCCCAGACCGCCGACACCACAGCCGTGAATATGCCAGAGGCCATCATCGTCGCGTTGAAGATCCGCGCCATAGGCCGACATCGCCACTGCGGTAGCAAGCACGTCTTCACCTTCAAGAAGACCTGCGACAAGCGTCTCGCCGACCGTCAGCCCGCCCAGGATGAGCGCACGATGGGAAATCGATTTGTCGCCGGGCACAGACATGCGCCCGCGCAGCTGCGCCGCCGGAATGGCGCGCAAGGCACGGGGCATTGATTCACTGGCAACATGCGTCTGCGTCATGGCCGCCTTCTAGAGCAAATTCTCCCGATACGGAATCGCTTTGGGAAGCCGCATGCAACGGCGCGCCGATCGGCTGTTCCGGCAATGCCTCCCTATTGTGATGAAACGCATCCGTTTTCCTTTTGACAGACGGGCGACGAGACGGTATCCGCCCGGCCCACTTCTAGGCAGGACTTCGACCGGAGGATACGCCGTTGCCCGATGCCAAATGGGGCGCCAAGCATCTTTGTGAAAGTTGCGGCGCCAAATTCTACGACATGCAGAAGACACCCCCGACTTGCCCATCGTGCGAGACGGTCGTGGACATCGAAACCAAACGCAAGGCCCGCACGCCGGCGCCGGCACCCAAGAAAAAGGCTCCTGTCGCCGCCAAGGTTTCCGAGGATGATCCCTTGGCTGAGGCTGAGGCTGAGGCTGAGGCTGGAGTCGACGAAGAGGTCGAGGACGAGGAGGAGGAGGATCTCCTTCCCGATGACGATGAAGAAGATGATGACCTGAACGATGTCGCCGTCGTCAAACCCGCAAGTGACGAAGACGAAGAAACCTGAGTAATGCCGGTTGGGCTAATCGAGCGTCATTTTGGCGCTTGCGCCCAACACAAGCCGCGCATAGTTTCGCCGACCGCGCCGCCCATCCGGCGCGATGATCAAATTTCGGGGCCGTAGCTCAGTTGGGAGAGCGCTTGAATGGCATTCAAGAGGTCGTCGGTTCGATTCCGTCCGGCTCCACCAGAAACAAAAGGGCCCAACCGGCAATGGTTGGGCCCTTTTTTGGTTTCTGTGCCCGCTTCCCTAGAGCAGCTCGATGACAATCTCGGTGGGTCCGCCGGGCGCGTTGATCGACCAGCCGGGTCCCGTCAGGTCATAGGGGCATGACGAAACGGCACAGATCAGATCCGTGCGGGCTTCGAGCGTGACGTAACCGCCAGGCTTGACGACCGGTTCGGACGGCGTGTCGAACATGCAGTTCTCGTCGACATGGGTGTTGGTGAAGAAGTTCACGGCAAAGGGCGAGACCTCGATCTCGTGGCCCAGTTCGCGCATCGCGAGCTTCAGATTGTTGGCACAGCTTCGGTGTTCCGGCACGCCGAACTGTTCGTAACGGATGGGATC
>JABIUG010000414.1 GCA_018700655.1 Rhodospirillaceae bacterium
CAGGAATAGGCAGGTTTCCCCGGCGTTTCGTTGCCGAAGGGCACCGGTGTGCGCCCCAGAACCTGGGTCGCCATCACCGGCATCGACATCATCATCAACGCCGCATCGGCCATGGCGACGTCGATCCGCTGGCCCTCACCCGTCCGGGCGCGATGGAACAGGGCCGAGGCGATCGCAAAAGCTGCCTGCGCGCCGGTTCCGTAATCAATTGCGGGCGGACCGACCCTGACCGGATTGATCTCTGTTGTGCCGTTGGCAGCCATCAGACCGGAATAGGCCTGGATCACGGGATCATAGGCGGGATGTTCGGCCTTGGGTCCGGTCTGGCCGAAACCGGTGAGCGAACAGTAGATGATGTCGGGGCGGGCCTTGCGCACCACGTCATAACCCAGACCCAGCCGTTCCAGCGTGCCCTTGCGGTAGTTCTCGACCAGAACATCGGCGCCCTCAACCAGTTTAAGCGCGGCCCTGATACCGTCCGGCTTGCCCAGATCCAGCACCAGCGAGCGCTTGCCCCCGGCCTGGCAAACAAAACCGCTTCCCAACCCCTGCTCTGCAAGTTCGGGATCAGCGCCTTCATCACGCATCATATCGGGCATCTCGGGTGGCTCGACCTTGATCACGTCGGCACCCAGCACGGCGAGTTGGTAAGTCGAAAAGGGGCCGGCCAGAACATGCGTGAAGTCGAGAACCCTGATGCCCTCGAATGGCTGCACCCCGGTCGTCATGAGGCGGTGACTGCGCGATCGAGCATCGCGTGAAGCAGGACATTGCAGCCTGCTTCCAGATCGCTCTGGGTCGCGTTTTCGATCTCGTTGTGGCTGATGCCGCCTTCGCAGGGCACGAAAATCATGGCGGTGGGCGCGACCTTGCTGACATAAACGGCGTCGTGTCCGGCGCCCGAGACCATGTCCATGTGGTCATAACCCAGCAATTCGGCCCCCTTGCGCACGGCGTTGACGCAGCCTTCATCGAACTCGACCGGCGGTGAAACCCAGATCTCCTCGACCTCGATCTCGACCTTCTTGCGCACACCGATCTTGGTCGCGGCCCAGCGCAACCCGGCGTCCATGCGCTCGAATGCATTGCGGTCGGGATGGCGGATATCGACCGTGAGCAAGACATCCGAGGAGATCGTGTTGCGTGTGCCGGCAGGCAGACAGTGATCGACCTTGACGGTCGTGCGCCCGTGCGGACCCTCGCCCAGGGCATTATCGTCGAGATGCTGGATCAACTTGGCTGCAGCGACGATCGAATCCTTGCGCATTTCCATCGGGGTCGGCCCGGCATGGGCTTCCATGCCGCGGATCCTGACATTGTACCAGCGGATGCCCTGCACGCCGGTGACGATACCGACCGGGCGTTTTTCGGCCTCCAGAATGGGCCCCTGTTCGATATGGGCCTCGAAATGGAAACCAAGTTCATGTCCGCCCGGCTCTTCTTCGCCGAGATAACCGATCCGCGCGAGTTCCTCGCCCATGGTCTTGCCGTCGACATCGCTCTGGTTGTGCGCGTAATCGAGGCTGAAATCACCGGAAAACACGCCTGAACCGATCATCGCGGGAGCAAACCGGGCGCCTTCTTCGTTGGTCCAGCAGATCACCTCAAGCGGGGCCTCGGTCTCGATCCCGGCATCGTTGAGGGAATGCACGACCTCAAGGCCCGCCAGAACACCGTAGACTCCGTCGAACTTGCCACCGGTCGGCTGGGTATCGAGATGGCTGCCGGTCGAAACCGGTTTGGCATCGCCGTTTCGGCCAGGCCGGCGCGCAAAGATGTTGCCCATCTTGTCGACCGTGCAGGTCATGCCGGCGTCCTTGCACCACGACACGAAGAGATCACGGCCCTCGCGGTCGTCATCGGTCAGCGCAACACGGCAGTTGCCGCCCTTCTCGGTGGCCGCAATCTTGGCCATCTCCATGATGGTCTGCCACAGGCGGTCGGCGTTGATCTGCAATCCCTGACTCATGGTCGCGTCCATTTCCCTAATGTCTTTTTGTGCAGGCGCATCATCACGAGACACCGGCTTCTTTCAAGCCTCGATCCGGTCCACCAGTTCGCCATCCCG
>JABIUG010000415.1 GCA_018700655.1 Rhodospirillaceae bacterium
CAGACAATCTGTGTCACCCCGGCCGACCAGCGGGAGAGCCGGGGCCTCGGGCGGCACAAACCTGTCTGTCGTGCCTGATCGAGATCCCGGATCGCAGTCGCATTGCTCCCTTGTCCGGGATGACACCCGGGGTGGCGATGAGAGTCGGAGGCACCACTGCCAGTGACTGCATTCGGCGGCGAGAGCAAAGCGGCCGCCGACCGGTGCGACTGCGCCGGCGCGCCACAGGCGCGGAAGCCAAGCGAGCGGAGCGAGCGCCCGGCGACTGAGGGAACAAACAAAAAACGGAGCGAAGGCCGGCGCCTGAGGCTAAACAAACAAAACCCCTATACCGCCTCGGCCACCTTGCCATCCCTGAACACCGGCATGACCTCACCCGCAAACCTCTCCATCGATTCCATCACATCGACGTGCGACGGAATCCCCAGATGCATGTCGAGTGCGAGTTCATCCATGCCCAGTTCGACATAGGCGCCGAGCTTGTCGATGATCTCGTCGCGGGTGCCCACGATCAGCTGGTGCATCGCGTCCTCGAAGCCGTAATCGAGCTCGATGATTTCGAGCTCGCCCTTTTTGACCGTGCCGGGCGATTCAAAGCCGTTGGTGAAACGCTGGCCGTATTCGTAGACCAACCGGGCTTTCTCACGGACATCGGCGTCGTCACGTCCGACATAGGCCGAACGCAGCATCGAAATTTTCGGGCGTTTGCCGGTCGCAGCCAGGGCTTCATCGGCGCCGCGATGGAAGGCTTCCATCTGTTTGACTGCCAGCGCGAAACCACCACGCAGGGGTGTGGTCTGCAGGTCATAACCCTTGCGTGTGGTGTGATAGATCGCTTCGGGGCCAAGCGCTGCAATCGCGATCTTGGGCCGGCGGGGCGAGCGCGGCATCACCGTGATCGGCTCGAAGTTGTAGTATTTGCCTTCCCAGCCGACGTCTTCGCCGTCGAACAGGGCTTCGAGCACAGCCAGTGCCTCGTCGAATCTGTCGCGTGTTTCGCTGACCTCGACCCCCATGCGGCCCATCTCATAGGCAAAGGCTCCGCGCCCGATACCAAGTTCGATGCGTCCGCCCGAAAGGATATCAGCCAGCATCGCCTGCCCGGCAAAACGACGGATGTCGTGGAAGGGAAGCACGATGACCGAGGTCGATATCGGAACATGGCTGGTCGCATTGGCCAGATGCAGGGCAAACATCAGCGGGTCGGGGTTCATCAGGATGTTGACAAAGTGATGCTCGGGCACCGACAGCGCGTCATAACCCAGAGCCTCGGCATGGCGCGCCTGTTCGACCAGATCGGTGAAGAGCTGCTCGTGGCTGCGGGGATCGCTGAAATGGTGGCAGGAGATGAAGACATTGAAGGTGGTCATGGCAGGGTTCCCGGCATCGAAGTGTTCGAAAGCGTCTTATCGCCTATTATACGATCGCGAAATAACGAGAATCAGATATCAGCATAACTGGGCAGCGATCGGCCCAGCAGGGAAAGGCATTCGCGATGTGCCGCGCGCGCGGAAAACAGCTTTGGCTCCAGGCACATCTGCAGCCACAGGCCATCGAGCAACGCAGTCAAGGCACGGGCCAGGGCTTTGGCATCGACTGCCACGCCGTCGGCACGTGCGACCTCGGCAATGACGCCGGCGATGTCTTTTCGGTAGTCGCCATAGAGTTTCTTGTGCATCGCCGCGATGGCGGGATTGCGGGGCACGAGGTCCCAGAAGGCGAGCTGGACACGCCGGCGGTCCGGCGCTGCCAGAGGCGGGCGCAAGGTGACATCGATGGCCTGCGACAGGCGCTCCTCGGGGCCAAGGCCATCACGACCAATCAGATTGCGCGTGGCGCTCCCCAGCTCGGAGACCATCGCGCGATAGGTCTCGGCCATCAGATTGTCCTTGCCGCCGAAGTGATGACGAAGGAGACCCTGGGAAACGCCGGCTTCATCGCAGATGCGCCGCACGCTCGCACCCTCGACACCATCGCGCGCCATGCAGCGGCGCGTCGCATTGATCAGCGCCTGGCGGCGAATGTCGGGGGTTTCGCGGGTGAACTTGGGTTTATGGGCCATCGACACCATGGCTAAACCCCGTTGCGCCACAGGACAAGCCGCGATGTATAGTGATGGGGCTCATCTGGGTGGAGAACACCATGACCATCGATCCCGTCGACCACGCCGTCATCAGCCAGGGCATCATCGCGGCCGCGCGCGAGATGGGCTCCAAACTGGTCCGCTCGGCCTATTCGACCGTGGTGCGCGAAGCAGCCGATGCCTCGGCCGCGCTGCTCGACCGCGACGGGCGGATTGTCGCCCAGGCCGAGATGATCCCGATGCAGCTTGGTTCGATGACCGCGACCTGGCAGGCCTGCGTCGACCATCATCCCGTCGAGGACCTGGTCGAAGGCGATTTCTACCTCTCCAACGATCCCTACAACGGCGCCCAGCACATCCCCGATGTCTTTATCTTCCAGCCGGTCTTCTTTGAAGGCCGGGTGATCGCCTTTGCCGCTTCGGTCGCCCATCACCTGGAGTTCGGCGGTGCTGCTGCCGGGATCGTGGCTGATGCGACCGACCTCTATCAGGAAGGCCTGCGCCTGCCGCCGGCGCGCTGGAATCTGAAACGTGACTGGTTCGGCGGCCCGCTGCAGCGCCTGATCGCGAAAAACATCCGCGTGCCCGATCTCACCCTGGGTGATCTCAACGCCCAGTTCGCAGCCAACGGGGTCGGCGCCGGCAGATTGAAGGATCTGGCCGCCAAATACGGTGTGGCCACACTCGAAGCCTCGATGGCAGAATTGATCGCCTATTCCGAGCGCCGTGTGCGGGCAGCGATCGCCGAAATACCCGACGGCACCTGGCATGGCGAGGACGCGATCGACGATGACGGCGTCCATGACGAACCACTGATCATCCGCGCCGCCGTGACCGTGAAGGGCGATACCATCCATGTTGATTTTGCCGGGACCAGTGACCAGGTCGCACGCAATCTCAACAGCCCGCTTTCCTCGACCCATTCGGCCGCTTTCACCCCGATCAAGGCGGCACTGACCAGCGCCGACATCCCGTTCAACCACGGCATGACCCAGCCGGTGACCCTTTCGGTTCCCTATGTTTCGCTGCTCAATCCCAAACCACCGGCACCGGTCCATGCCCGCATGCTGGCCTGTTACCGCGTGTTCAACGCGGTGATGAAGGCGCTCAGCCAGGCCGTGCCCGAAAAAGTCATCGCCTGCGGCTTCGACACCACCACGGCGCTTTCCATGACCAGCTTCGACGGCGAACGTTACCGCGTTGTCACCGAGGTTCTGGGCGGCGGTTATGGCGGATCGCGCCATCTCGACGGCGTCAGCGCCGTCGGCGGCCCGCTCGCCAACTGCACCAACACGCCGGTCGAGGCGCTTGATCTCGATTACGACTTCTTCCGCCTGCATGAATACAGCCTGCGCCCCGACAGCGGCGGCGCGGGCCGCACGCGCGGCGGGCTGGGTTACACCCGGATCTATGAAATCCTCAAACCCGGCAGCACACTCACGATGTATGCCGACCGCTTCAAGCTGGCCCCCAAGGGCCTGTTCGGTGGCAACCAGGGCCAGTGCGCGCGCTGCACCGTGGAACGCGCCGGCATCGTGATCGACGTCGCGCCCAAAGGCATCACGCCGCTCGAAACCGGCGACATCATCACGATCATGACCGGCGGCGGTGCGGGTTATGGCGACCCCGGTGAACGCGAAGCCACGCTGATCAGCGAAGATATCGCCGATGGCTTTGTGACGCCTGGAGCCGCCCGCCGGGATTATCGCTGGGGCGAAGCGGCGGAGTAGAGGTTGTTGTTGGTTTGTTTGTTTAACCTCAGGCGCCGGCTCTCGCTCTGCTCGCTTGGCTAACGCCGCTATCGCGGCGGGCTCGCAGTTGCTCGCCGTCGGCCCCTCTGGGGCCTCCCGCTCCAACCACCTCTCCAAAAGGCGTCATCCCGGACAAGGGAGCGAAGCGACTGCGAGCCCGCGCCAACGGCGCGAAAGCCAAGCGTGCGGAGCACGCGCCCGGCGCCTGAGGCTAAACTAAAGAATCATGGCGAGGCCGCGCCGAGCCCATTACTCTTCCCATCGTCGATTACCTGCACCAGACGTTCGAAGCATCAGGAAACCTCACCATGTCACTTGATCCAGTCGATTATGCCGTCATCAGCCAGGGCATCATTGCCGGGGCGCGCGAGATGGGCGCAAAGCTGATCCGCAGCGCCTATTCGACCATCGTGCGCGAGGCCCAGGACGCCTCTGCCGCGCTGCTCGACAGGGACGGCAATGTCGTGGCCCAGGCCGAACTGATCCCGATGCAGCTTGGCCCGATGAAGATGACCTTTGGTCCCTGTGCCGAAACCCATCCGGTCGATACCCTGGTGCCGGGCGATTTCTACATCACCAACGATCCCTTCAACGGCGGCCAGCATCTGCCCGATGTCTTCATCTTCTCGCCGATCTTCTTCGAGGGCGAAGTGATCGGCTTTGGCGCTTCGGTCGCGCACCATCTCGATCTCGGCGGCGGCGCTCCCGGACTCAACGCCGATGCTTCCGACGTCTATCAGGAAGGCCTCCAGATTCCAGCCAGCTGCTACAACATGGATCGCGACTGGAACGGCGGCCCATTCGAGCGCCTGGTCGCGGCCAACATCCGCGTGCCCCAGCTCACGATCGGCGATTTCAACGCCCAGTTCGCGGCCAACGCGATCGGCGGTCTGCGCATCCAGGAACTCGCCGCCAAATACGGCAAGGATGCCGTGCTCGAAGCCATGGCCGAACTGCTCGATTATTCCGAGCGGCGCGTGCGCTCGGCTATCGCCGAAATCCCCGACGGGGTTTACCTCGGCGAAGACGCGGTTGATGACGACGGGCTCACGCCCGACCCGCTGCCGGTCAAGGCCAGGGTGACGATCTCAGGCGATACCATCGCGGTTGATTTCGAGGGCAGCGCACAACAGGTCCATCGCAACCTCAACTGCCCGTTCTCCTCGACCGTCTCGGCCGTTCTGGCCTGCGTGAAATCGGTCCTGACCAGTGCCGATATCCCGTTCAACGAAGGGGTCAAACGCCCGTTCACGATCACCGCGCCCTATGGTTCGCTGCTCAACCCCAAACCACCGGCGCCGGTACGTGCGCGCATGGAACCGGCCTATCGCGTGTTTAACGCCGTCATGAAGGCGCTCAGCCAGGCAGCGCCCGAGAAGGTCATCGCCGGCGGCTTCGACACGACCACGGTCTTTGCGCTCTCGCATCTCTCCGATACCGGTTACCGGGTTTATGTTGAGATCTTCGGGGGCGGTTACGGCGCTTCGGTCGAACAGGACGGCTGCGACGCGATCGACAGCCCGCTCTCGAACTGTTCGAACACGCCGGTCGAGGCGCTCGACATGGAATACGACTATTTCCGCGTCGTCGATTACGGCCTGCTCGCCGATTCCGCCGGGCCCGGTCGCCAGCGCGGCGGTCTTGGTTTCACCCGTGCCTATGAGATCACCGCCGAGGATGTCACCTTCGCAGTCTATGCCGACCGCTTCCGCATCGCCCCATCGGGCCTATTCGGTGGCGACGACGGGACCCTCGCGCGTTGCCAAGTCCATCGCGGGACCGAAACCCTGCCGATCAACTCCAAGGCCGGCATGAGCCTGCAGAAGGGCGATGTCCTGACCGTCTATACCGGCGGTGGTGGCGGTTACGGCGATCCCACGGAACGCTCCCGCGACGCGATCGACCGCGATGTCACCGACGGCTTGCTCACGCCGGAAGCAGCGGCAAGGGATTACCCGGCGATCGCGGCGGAGTAGAAGCTGGGTGGATGATTGAGCGCCGGCGACGGCGTTCCCACCGCGTTTGCGGCGTGAGCCAAGCGGGCGGAGCACGCGCCCGGCGCTTGAGGGAACAAAAAACAAAAAGCGGAACGAGAGCCGGCGCCTGAGGCTAAAAACAAACCGAACACCCTCTAAACCGGGCGTTCTCCTGCGACTACGGCGCGGCGCATGGTGCGGGGCTGCCCCCGGTAATCATTGTGGGCGTAGTGCAGGCAACAGCGGTTGTCCCAGACCACCAGGGTGCCGGGACGCCAGCGCACGCGGCAGGTGAACTCTGGCAGGCTGCCGTGGGTCGCCAGCGCGTCCATCAGCGGTTTGCTTGTCTCGTCGCTGCAGCCCTCGAAGTTGAAGGCAAAGCCCGTGTTGACGTAGAGCGCCTTCTTGCCGGTTTTCGGATGGGTGCGCACAATCGGATGCATGCTCACGAGGTTCAGGTGTTGCGTCGGTACGCTGACGGGGGTTGTCGTCGCGTCGGGCGAGCCCTTGCCTGTTGCGTGGTCTCCAAAGGCCCGGGCGGTCGAATGTTCCAGACGACGTCCCTCGATCCCGGTTTTCACATCTTCGGGCAAGGTGTCCCATGCGAGATACTGGTTGGCATAGCTCGTATCGCCGCCGACCGGGGGGCAGCTCACGCAGTAGAGCACCGTGTAGGCAGGCGGTGCCTCGAAGGTGCTGGAATCGGTGTGCCAGGATCCGCCGAAGTTGTTGATGTCGCCGGGCCCGCTGACCAGTTCGGTCAGTTCGGGATAACCCTCCATGGGTTTGGCATAGGGCCACGGAGCGACCTGTCCCAGGCGTCTGGCGAAGCCAAGCTGATCGGCCGGCTCCAGGTTCTGGTCACGGAACACCAGAACGAGGTGATCCAGCATCGCCTGCTCGACCTCGGCCATGGTTGCGTCATCAATCGCGGCAAGATCGATCCCGGCGACCTCCGCACCCAGCGCGCCCGAGATCGGTTCCACCGTGATGTATTGGTAGTTCCGGGGCTCAAACTGCGGGCGATGCAGGACGGCGTCCTGCATGTCGCTGGCCAGCGGATGGTCCAAGGCCGGAAGCGGCCGGGTCTGGGTGCGATCGGGCATCGGCCTAAACCGGACGCTCGCCTTCAAGCACGATCCGGCGCATATGGCGGCGGTGTCCTGGGTAATCACTGGTCGCGTAGTGCATGCAGCAGCGGTTGTCCCAGATCGCCAGCGAACCCTTTTTCCAGCGCAGACGGCAGGTGAACTCCTGGGTGATCGAATGTTCCCAGAGTTTTTCGAGCAGCGGCAGGCTCTCTTCCTGGGTCTTGCCCTCGAACGCGGCCGTGAAACTGGAGTTGGTATAGAGCGCCTTTCTGCCCGTCACCGGATGGGTCCGTGCAACGGGATGCAGGACCTCCTCGATATGATCCCGGTCGAAGGCGATCGTGGTCGTAGTGTGGCCCATGACCTCGTCGCTCGTCGCAACCGTGGCGTAGCCGACTTCATCGGAATTCAGGCACTTCACGCCCTCAAGTTCGTCACGCAGGGCAGGGTCGAGCGTTTCCCAGGCGAGATACTGGTTCGAGAACGCAGTATCGCCGCCGACAGGCGGGCTCTCGACGCAGTAGAGCATGGTGTATTTCGGCGGCCGCTCGAAGCTGCAGGAATCGGAATGCCAGGTACCACCAAAGGCATACTTGTCATTGGGTTCCTGGATCAACTCGGTGATCTCAGGGTGCCCCTCCATCGGTTTGGCATGGGGCCAGGGCACCGGGCTTCCCAGCCGCCGGGCAAAGGCCACCTGCTGATCGGGCGCAAGGTCCTGGTCGCGGATCATCAACGCCAGATGATCGGTCAGCGCCTCTTCGAGCTCCGCGATTGCTGCATCGCCGGCTGTTGTGAGATCAAGTCCCGTAACCACCGCACCCATCGCGCCGGTTACCGGTTCGACGGAGAAATGTTTGTAGTCCCGCGGTGCAAACTGCGGCACGTGGCCGGCGGCTGGCTGGTAGGTGTAGGTTGAGATGTAACCGGGCATGGTTTCGACTCCCGTGTGGGGACCTGTCCGAAAACCTTACGCCTCAAAATCCGTTTGACGCCACAGAATTGTGATGGCCCAAGGCTGCCTCAGGCGCGTTCCTTGACGCCCAGCAGCAGCGACAGGCGCAACACATCGGGCATCGCGATCAGGCGGTCATCAACCACCTCGCGCAGGGCATCGAGCGCTTCGTTGCCGTTCTTGAGAACAGCCAGAACCCAGCGGTCAACCTCGGGCGGGTTGGCCGGATCGGCAGCCGGTACACCGCGGACCTCATGGCTTGGGCCCAGAGGATTAAACACGGCGACGACCTCAATTTCGGTCGACAGCACACCCAGAATGCCCATCTCGAGCATCTCGTCGTCGCCACAAAGCACGATGCGTTTGACGCCGTTGGCCTCGAGATCGGCATAAAGCCGGTCGAAGCTCGAGAGTCCGCGGCGCAGGGCACCGAAGCTGTCGCGCAGATATTGTGCGGTCAGGCGGCTCTTTTCGGCAAAACCCTGGGGCGTGAGGTAATACTTGTAGCGGCGGCGTGGGGCCTGCTGGATTTTGATCAGACCGGTGCGCACGCAGCGTTTCATATAGGCGTTGACCATGCCCAGCGCGACGCCGAGTTCGTCGGCCAGGTCACGCTGGCTGATCTCGTCGTCGACCTCGATCCGGTCCAGAATCTGGCGGATCGCCTGCTCTTCTGTGGCTTCGCGCCGTGTTGACACCGCGTGTCTCCGCAAACGAACCCGACCGCATCCGGCCGGATAACGCCTTTGTTCACATTTCGAACACAGGTGTCAAGCTCGGCCGGTTTCCGCGTTGTCTCCCGGCGCATGAAACTCCGGCACGATTGAGCGGATCAGGCCGGGTGTCGCTTCGGCCTCGCCGGCACGTGCATAATCGACCAGAGCACCCAGAAGCGCCGTGACATCGTCGGGCACAACGACCCTTCCGCTGGCAACATTGATCCCTTCGCGCGCCGTTCCTGCGAGGGTTTCATCATCATAGATGAGCTCTTCGTGCATCTTTTCGCCCGGGCGCATGCCGGTGAAAACGACCGCGATCTCGTCATCGGGGACCTTGCCGGCCAGACGGATCATCTGGCGCGCCAGATCCTGGATCCGCACCGGCTCGCCCATCTCCAGGACAAACAGGCTGCCCGAGGAGCCCTCAAGAGCACTGGCCTGCAGGACAAGCTCGACCGCTTCACGCACGGTCATCATGAAGCGGGTCATGTCGGCATGGGTCACGGTCAGCGGGCCGCCTGTGGCGAGCTGTTTCTGGAACAGCGGCACAACCGAGCCGGTCGAACCCAACACATTGCCGAACCGTACCGTGGCAAAACGGGTGCCTTTACCGGTTTGGCCCAGGCTCTGCACATAGAGCTCTGCGATGCGTTTGGTCGCGCCCATCACCGAGGACGGGTTGACCGCCTTGTCGGTCGAGATCAGCACCATCGAAGAGACCCCGGCGCGCCCGCAGGCATCGGCCACGTTCATCGTGCCACCGACATTGGTCAGGACACATTCGTTGGGATTGGATTCGGCCAGCGGTACGTGTTTGAGCGCCGCAGCATGGAACACGATCTCGGGCCGCTCCTGATCGAACGCACGGTCGAGCCGGTTCCGGTCCCGGACATCACGCAGCATGGCGCGGCGCGAGATCCCGGGAAACTCGCGTGCCATCTCCATGTCGATCTCATAGAGCGCTACCTCGGAAAGTTCGACCAGGGTGATATGGGACGGATCCAGGGCGGCGATCTGGCGCACCAGTTCTCCGCCGATCGTGCCGCCGGCGCCGGTCACCAGAATGCGTCGCCCGGCAACCAGGCGTGCAATCGAATCGCGATCAACCGCGGTCTGCGCCCGACCCAGCAGATCCTCAACCGCGACCGGTCGGATCTCCTCGCTCGCGGCATTGCTGTCGGCAAAATCGGTGATACGCCCAACCCGCGACAGCGCCATGCCGTGATGTTCGACCGCTTTCAGGGCCTCGCGCACCCTTTCGGGTTTGTTGTTGTCGCTGGTCAGGACCAGGCGATGGGGCCGGGGACCACGCCGCCGGATTGCCTCGAGCGCCGGGTCCAGTCCGTTGCTGCCATCGTGCACCAGCACACCGCGAATATGCTGACCGGTCCGTCTTCCGCTGGGATCGATCATACCGACCACGGCATAGGGCGCATCGCAGTCGCGCGTCATGGCGCGGGTGAATTGCTCGGCCTCGTCGTCGGCGCCGACCAGTGCGACCGGGATGGCATCCGGGTTGGTCCGCTCCAGGACATGGCCCAGACCGCCATCCTTGACGATGCGGTAGATCAGGCGCGGCCCGCCGGTCAGCGCCATCAGGGTGAACCAGTTGATGATGATCGCCGAGCGCGGGTAGTCCTCGGCGCGCGAGACCAGGAAGATGATCGGAAGAAAGATCAGCACCGTCACCGTGGCCGCACGCGCCAGGGTGAACAGATCGGGCAGGGAGGCATAACGCCAGACACCGCGATAGACGCCGGTGCGCAGGAACACGACCCCGGCAATCGCGGCAAACACCACCATGCCCTCGATCAGATAGCTGCTGCCCTGGATCCACAGGGCGTCACCCAGACGCAGATAAAGCGCCAGCACGAACGAAAGCGCCGCCATGATGACGTCATGCAACGCAGTGACATGTGATCTCGAAATTCGCGCCATCTAGGAAGAACCGTTCTGCCTGCCCATGCGGCAGCGAAGGTACCACAGGGATAGCGTTGTCAGGAGAGCGCCGAACACCAATACGGACCAGACCGGAACCAGGCCGATCATTGCCGCAAGAGCACTTGCGACCAGACCGCCATTGACTGCCGCGATGAGCAACGCGACGTGATCATGGCGTGTGCCGGCGCGGATCGCCGCCTGATAGGCGTGATCGCGATGGGCCAGCCAGGGTTTCTCGCCACGCAGCAAGCGCCAGACAAGCGTGGTCGTCGCATCGGCCCAGTAATAGGCCGGCAACAGCAGAACCAGCCACCACAGGCCCGCGACACAGGACACCCAGAGCAAAAGCCAGCCCAACAGGTAACCCAGCGGCACGCTGCCGACATCACCCAGGAACAGACGCGCCGGATGCCAGTTCAGCACCAGAAAACCCGCGCCGGCACCGGCCAGAACGGCTGCCAGCGCAGCATGCGACCAGTCGCCACCCTGACCGGCCACGGCGACCAGCAAGGCAGCGGCCAGGCCGCCGGCCACAGCAATGGTCTCGACCCCGGTGATACCGTCGATGCCGTCCATGAAATTGAACAGATTGATGAACCAGACCCAGGCCAGCCCGGCGATCACCCGGTCGGCCCATAACGGCAGCCAGCCATCGAACAACAGCGCACTATCGGGCAGCAGCAGCAGGCCCAGCACGACTGCGGCAACGTGGCCCGCGAAACGGGGAAGCGGCGAAAGGCCCTTGACGTCGTCGGCAAAGGACATCATGGCGAGCAGGGCCGCGGCCAGTACGATCGGCCAGACCTGGCTGAAAATTCCTGTCATCAGGGCCAGAAACAGCCAGCTCGGCAGGACCATCACCATCACGGCAATACCGCCGCCCCGCGGAACCGGGCGTGAGTGACTCGAGCGCTCGTTGGGCCGGTCCATCAAGTCGCGCGCGACCAGAAATTCCAGAACCATGCGCGCCAGCGCCCAGGTGGCAAACCCGGTCAGAGGCGCAGCGATCAGGGTGACCATCAGCATGGCGTGCTTATAGAGCAAATCCTGATCTGTTTGAATCGCCCCGCAGCAACGGTTCCGCTGTCCCATAAAATGATTTAGAGCAAGATCACATCAGGTCGTCTCGACCTGAACCGATCGGACCCTAGGTCATCGCGACATGGCGGAACCACAATGACGGCGCATGATCTGGATCGCAAAACCAGCGAACCGTCGCACCGGGCCCGGCTCCATCTGCTCGGCGCGGCCGCACTTGGTCTCTCTATCCCGTTGCTCCTTGCCGGGCGCAGCATGTTGGCCGTTGCAGCTGTGATCGCGCTGGTCGGGTTGCTCGGCGCCATCGGGCGCAAACAACTGGTCCGTGGCATCAACAACGCGTTCAAGTCGGCCCTGGGCTGTGCAGTCTGGCTGACCTTCAGCCTGTGGCTGATTTCCGTGGTCGGGTCGCCCGACATCGCCAAATCGGGCGAGATCTGGTTGCGCATGGTGCTCCTGCTCATCGCCGGAACAGCGCTTTGTTGTGTCCTGCGTGAACGCAGCGACCTCAACGACCTGGTGCTGCGGGTTCTGGTCGCAGCAGCGCTCGTCTGCGCGATTCTGGGGCTCGTCGCGCTTCACGTTCTGCCCGAAACC
>JABIUG010000416.1 GCA_018700655.1 Rhodospirillaceae bacterium
CCCGCCAGACGCTGCGCAACCCCGCCGAGATGATGCCCACCGATCTGCCGAGGCCTGCACCGGGACAGTCTGGTGTCATCTGGGCCCTGTCAGATTCTGCCAGTATACCCGAGGACACAGCGGCCAGACCGTTTGTCGGGCGCCGCCTTGAGCAACGCCAGATCGAGAGCCTGCTCGAGGCCTGTCAGGAATGTGCCATGGGGCACGTCCTGGTCATTCGCGGTGAGGCAGGCATCGGCAAGTCGCGCCTGACCGACTGGACCTCCGATCAGGCCCGACGCCACGGATTCGGCTTTAACGTCGGCAAGGTATTTGATTTCGGCACTGCCAGCAGCCGTCACGTCGTGACCAGCCTAGTCCTCGATCTGCTCGATGTGCCGCGCGACGCCCCGCAAGATGTTCGAAGGAAGGCCTTGCGCGACGCGGTCTCGGCAAAGGTCATCAGGCCGGAAGACGAGATCCTCGTCACCAACCTCTTTAACCTGCCGATGAGCGAGCAGGAAATAGAAACCTACGCTGCCCTGGGGGGCGAGACCCGCCTTGCCGCGCGCAAGATCGTCCTGGCCTCTCTGGTGCGCTGGCGGGTGAAGGAGAATCCCGTCATGGTCGTGATCGACGATGTCCATTGGGCCGACGATGTCACGATCGATGTTCTGGCCGACCTTGCCGCCAGCTTGCGCGACTGCCCGATCCTGCTGGTTATGACGACACGCGTCGAAGGCGATCCGATCGATGTGCACTGGCGCGTTACTGCCGGCGGTGTGCCCGTCACGACGATTGATCTTGGCCCTCTGTCGGCAAGTGAATCCGAAATTCTGGCGCAGTCCTAAGCAACCGGCGGCGAGAGTTTTCTGGCCGCCTGCGTCAAACGTTCGGGCGGTCACCCGCTGTTTCTCGACCCGCTTCTGGCAAACCCGGATATGGGGCAGGGTGAGTTACCGCCCTCGGTTCGATCGATCGTTCTGGCCAAGCTTGATCGACTGGACCAGGACAAGCGCCGCGCCGCGCGAGCGGCTGCAGTGCTGGGCCAGCAATTCTGGACGGCAGCTCTGCGTCACCTGATCGACGATGAAGAGTTCGACCCGGCCTGTCTGATCGCCAGCGGCCTGATCATTGCCGACAGCAAGGATTTCCAGTTTGCCCACGCCATGGTCCAGGAAACGATAGAACAGTCCCTGCTGCCGGGAATGCGTAGCAGCCTCCATCTCAAGGCCGCTCAATGGTTTGCCGGGCGCGATTGCATCATGCATGCCGAACATCTTGCCTAGGCCGACGATCCACGGGCTGCCGAAGCGTTCCTGCTGGCTGCCCGGGAACAGGTCGGTCGCCTGCTTTATCAGCGCGCCATTCAACTGGTCGAGCGCGGACTCGGTCTGATCCCCGACGGTTCGGGTGCCGTAGAACCCCATAATGCCCTGTTGGCTCTTCGGGCCGAACTGATCGGCAACATGCGTGCCGGGCTGGCGTCAACCGACTGATCCGCGATACACCGGCGCATCCCAGCCCACAGATCAATTCCAGGAAGCGTTACGATGACGATTGCCGCCCCGTTTTCCGAAGTTCGCCTCTCTGTTCTCGACGAACATGTCGATCACAACGATCACATGGGCATGCGCTCCTACACGCGTGTCTTCGATCAGGCGACCTCGCCATTCTACGATTTCCTCGGGATCTCGCGCCAGACCGTACGGCGCCACAGCGGCACCATCTTCGCGTTGCAGGACACGTCCTGGTATCGTCGCGAAGTGTTGCTGGGTGATCCGCTCCTGATTACGTCCCAGCTGATCGATCACGATCACAACAAGATCGTCAGCTTCTTCACCATGATCCAGACCCGCGACAACTATGTCGCCGCGTGCTTCGAACTGATCGAGGCCTTCATCGACAACGAAACCCGCAAACCCGGGCAATTCCCCGATGAGATCGCAGCACGGTTGAACGACGTGCAGACCGCCCACGATGTGCTGGAACGCCCCGCGATGTCGGGCCGGGGCATCGGCATCAAGCGCAAGTAGACCGGGCAAAGGAACGTGGTAAACACTCAGGCGTTCGACCTTGTCGTGATCGGCGCCGGTGCCGCCGGACTGATGTGCGCCATGACTGCAGGAGCCCGTGGCCGGCGTGTGTTGCTGCTCGAACACACCGAAAAAATCGGAAAGAAGATCCTGATTTCCGGTGGCGGGCGATGCAATTTCACCAATCTTGAGATCGCGCCGGATCGGTTTCTCTCGGCCAATCCGCATTTCTGCAAATCGGCGCTGTCGCGCTACACCCAGCATGATTTCATCGAACTGGTTGAACGCCACCAGATTGCCTATCACGAGAAAACACTGGGCCAACTTTTCTGCGATGGCTCGTCACGCCAGGTCGTCGCCATGCTCGAGGCCGAATGCGAAGCCGTCGGGGTCGAGATACGGATCGATTGCCGCGTAACAGATGTCAGCCGGTCCGATCGGTTCCACATCACAACCACCACCGAGGAAATCGAAGCGCAAGCGGTCGTGCTGGCAACGGGCTCTCTCTCGATCCCGAAGATGGGCGCAACCGGCTTCAGCCATCGCATCGCACGCCAGTTCGGCCTTGGCATCACCGAAACACGCCCTGCTCTGGTGCCGTTCACGTTCGAAGGCGATGACCTCACGCTCATGCAGGATCTTCGCGGCGTATCGCTACCCTGTATCGCACGTTGTGACCGAGCGGCCTTCCAGGAGGCGATGCTTTTCACCCACCGTGGCTTGTCCGGCCCCGCCATCCTGCAGGCCTCAACCTACTGGCGCGAAGGCATGGCGATCGAACTCGATCTGCTTCCCGGAACAAACGCCGCCGCACTGCTTGGGGAGGCCAAGATCGAACGAGCACGATCGAACCCTGCTTCAGTGCTGGCAGAGCACCTGCCCCAGCGACTTGCCCAGGCCCTGGCCGAAGGTTCGCTGCGCCCCGGCAACATGGCCGATCAGCGCGGCCGCGATCTCGAAGAGCTCGGCGCCCTTCTCAATGGCTGGCGCCTGAAGCCTTCGGGCACGGAGGGTTATGCAAAGGCCGAGGTGACCCTTGGCGGCGTCGACACCGCTGCGCTCTCGTCAAAAACCATGGAAGCCAAAGCCGTGCCGGGCCTCTACGTCATCGGCGAAGCGATCGATGTCACCGGCTGGCTCGGCGGCTACAACTTCCAATGGGCCTGGTCGAGCGGCTGGGCCGCGGGCATGGCGGCGTGAGCTTCAGGGTGCGTTGTCGGCCGGGGCGCCATCGCGGAAGGCCTTGATCGCGTTGGCAGTGGCCCACTGGATCATGCGCAGTTCGCTCAGCAGTGTGATGAACTGGTAGCCCAGTTCCTGCATCCGCAGGGCATATTCGACCGAACCGGTATGAATACCGGCCACCACGCCATGGACCTTGCAGCGCTCGGCCACCAGTTCGATCGCCGCCATGACTTCCGGGAACTCTGGGTCGAACCCGGCTGCCGTACCCATGCTGACCGAAAGGTCGGACGGACCGACGAAGATCGCGTCGAGGCCCGGTGTCGTAAGGATTTCATCGAGATTTGCCATCGCCTGCTTGGTTTCGATCATGGCGAAAGCGACGACCGTGCGGTTGGCGTTGGGGATGTAGTCGGCCCCGGCATACATCGCCGCGCGGATCGGCCCGACGCTGCGATAACCATCTGGCGCATAACGGCAGGCGCCGACAAAACGCTCGGCTTCCTCGCGGCTGTTGATCATCGGGCAGATGATGCCATAGGCCCCGGCATCGAGCAGCTTCTGCACCATGATCGGCTCGTTCCAGGGCGCGCGCGCCAGCGGCACCGTGTCGGTCTGGGAAATCGCCTGAAACATGGGAACCGCATCGGAATAATCGATCAGACCATGCTGGAGATCGATCGTGACACTGTCCCAGTCCTGGCGCGCCATGACTTCGGCCGCGACACTGCTGGGAGAAGCCAACCATCCGTTGAACACCGTGCCTCCGTTGGCCCAGATTTCACGAAGTTTGTTCTCACGCATGGCTTTCCCCTCATCGTTGCTCTTGCAGCGGTTCCGGGCACTTCCTAGCATGATTTCCCCACGGGTGAGAAAACCACATCGCCATGCAGACATTCCAGGTCATCGACACGCACACAGCCGGACATCCCACGCGTGCGATCATGGGCGGCCTGCCGCCTTTGAACGGCGGCAGCGTTCTGGCGCGACGTGATGATTTCAAGAATCGCCTCGATCACCTGCGTGGTCGCCTGCTCCACGAACCACGCGGTCATGCCGCCATGGTCGGTGCAGTGATGACCGAAAGCACGGTGGCTGACTTCGGCGCGTTTTTTGTTTCGTCCTATGTCTATCTCGACATGTGCGGCCACGCGACCATCGGCCTGGCGCGCACCCTTGTCGCAACCGGGCAGGTCGAACTGGGTGATGAACCTTCATCTTTCACGTTGGAAACGCCTGCCGGTATTGTGACCGTCACAGTCACACGAGCGCAGGACGGTGCGGTGACAGCCTCGATCCTGAACGTCCCCTCCTATGTCGAACGCGAGAACTTCAAAATCGATGTTCCGGAAGTCGGGACCGTCGACGCGACCATCGTATGCTGCGGCGGTCGCTTCATTCTGGTCGATGCCACAGCACACGGCATCGCGATCGAGCCTGAGAACGGCAGCGCGTTCTGCCGCCTGGGCCTAGCGATCAAACAGGCCGCAAATACCGTTCTGGCGGAAGCGGCAGGTTCGGTCCTCTTCTACTGCGATCTTGATCGCACCCATGCCCGCCACCTCGTCGCGCTGGAAGCTAACAAGTTCGATCGTTCGCCCTGCGGCACGGGCTCCAGCGCCCGACTTGCAGCACTGCATGCCAAAGGCCGCCTCGACGTTGGCGAGACTTTCCAGGCCGAGAGCGTCCTGGGCCTGCGCTACCGTTGCCGGATCGAAGAAACCATCGAACACAAAGGGCATGCCGCCATTCGCCCCCGGGTTGACGGCGAAGCCTGGCTCAGCGCCTTTTCCACCCTGGTGGTCGAAGACAATGACCCCCTAGCCAACGGATTTCTTTGCAAGTGAATGAATCGATCATCTGGGACCACATCGTGGTCGGCGGCGGCTCGGCCGGCGCTGTCCTCGCCAACCGTCTTTCTGGCGATCCCCGGCGCAAGGTGCTGCTGGTCGAAGCCGGCCCCGATACGCCGCCCGATGCCATCCCGCCCGCCGTGCTCGACCCCTATCCCAGCATCGCCTATTTCAACAGCGTCTGGCACTGGAAGAAGCTGCGCGTTCACTACGAGCGCCTGCGCGATAATCGCACGCCCATTCCGCGCCGCTACGAGCAGGCCAAACTGATGGGCGGCGGCTCCAGCATCAACGGCATGATGGCGATCCGCGGTGTTCCCTGGGATTACGATGAATGGGCGGAGCGCGGGGCCAAGGGCTGGGGCTTTGAAGACGTCCTGCCGTTCTTCCGCCGGTGCGAGACCGATCTCGACTACGACAACGCCATGCACGGCCAGGACGGCCCGCTTCCGATCCGGCGTATCCGCGACGACAACTGGCCGGCCTTTGCCAAATTGGCGCGCGAGGTCATGCTCGAGGACGGCTATGGAGAGTTGGAAGACCACAACGGCGAGTTCGCTGACGGAGTCTTTCCGATGGCGCTCAACAACCACCCCAGCGGCGGGGTTGATGGCCACCGTGTCTCGACCGCAGAGGCCTATCTGGACCACAAGACACGTGCCCGGCCCAACCTGACGATCCGTCCGGGCTGCCAGATCGACCGGGTCGTGTTCGACGGCAACCGTGTTTCCGGCGTCGCCCTGCGACAGGGCGGCAAAGCCATGATCGAACGGGCACGCCATGTCGTGCTCTCCTGTGGCGCGTTCCACACACCGGCCATGCTCCAACGCTCAGGAATTGGTCCCGGCGAAACTCTGCGCAGTCACAGCATCGAGGTTATCGCCGAGCGACCCGGTGTCGGCCAGGGTCTGCAGGACCACCCGACCGTGACTCTGATTGCCCATCTCAAGCGTTCGGTGCGCATGCCCGCGGCGATGCGCCGCCATATCCACCTTGGCCTGCGATATTCTTCAGGTATGGAAGGCTGCCCGGAAGGCGACATGTTTGTGCTGGGGAACAACCGTGGCGGCTGGCACCCGATGGGGCACCTGCTGGGTGGCTTCGTCGTTTGTGTAAACAAGCCGTTTTCGGAAGGCTCCGTAGGCTTGAACTCGGCTGATCCTGATGACGAACCGCTGATCCACTTCAACCAGTTCTCCGATGAGCGCGATCTCGAACGGCTGACCGATTCGATGCTGCTTTCCTACCGATTCATGATGCATCCCGGCATCGCAGAGAACATCCACACCTGTTTCCCGACCACATTCAGCGAAAAGGCCCGCGACCTCGCCGTGGTCAGCGCCAACAACTGGCTTAAAACTAAGGCTGCTGCTGTGTTGCTCGACTTTCCCCCGACCCGCAAGTTCATGATGGACCGCTTTGTCACACCCGGTCTCGACACCCCTGCCCTGATGGCCGACAAGCCGGCCCTGAAAGACTGGGTGCGTGATCATGCCGGTGGAAGCTGGCATGCCAGCGCGACCTGCCGCATGGGCGCTGCCGATGATCCGGCTGCCGTGGTCGATCCGTCCTGTCGTGTGATCGGGGTCGAGGGGCTCTCAATCGCCGATGCCTCGATCATGCCCTGTGTGATCAGCGCCAACACCAACCTTACGACCATTATGGTCGGCGAAAAGGCCGCCCATCACATTTTGGAAGGCCGACCACCGGCGGCTGAACCAGTTCAGTCGTTATCGTTATCGCCCGCGCCGGCACCGGCGAGACGGGACTCTTCGGTCGCGGGCGCGTAACTTCTTTGCGCCAGAACGGCCAGGCGTTGCCAGTCCGCATCCTCGACATCACACCCCGCCAGCAAGGCCCTGGGCGCCAGAGCCTGCGACGTCACGCGACACGTTACGGCCTCGGTTCGCCCGACGTTAAGGTCATTGCCTTCAACAAAAAGTGCCGCTCCAGTCGCAACAACCCTTGCGCCCCTCCAACTCAGTTCGACACTTTTGCCCGTGATTTTTGCAGCAGCCGCGGCAAAGGCAGCGAGCAACAGGGGCTGGTTCACGGGTCCAAAGGTCAATTCGGCGCCCCCGGCCAGCTCCGCCGCCCGGTCGGCCAGCATCGCTCCGGCACGCAGCGAACAGAAATCGCGGCCCTCCATGACCCATTGGGCGTGCTTGAGGACCACCGGACACGCACAACAGCATGACGCGTCTGACGCCTTGAGAACCTCGCCAAGCACGGCGACGCCGGGTTCGCCCCGGGCGCTCAGCCAGCGCGCCGCCTTTCCTGCTTCTTCGGCCATGCCCCAGGGGCAGCCGGCGCCACGCGCCGCACGTTTCACCATGGTATCGAGTTCATTCAGCGAGACGCGCATCAGGCTTCCTTCCCCAACGGTGGATAGGACCAGTCGTCATCCCCGGCATTGGAAAGCTCGTCGGGGAATGGCGCACCGCGATACATGTTGATGCGGACCCAGCGATCGGAACGCGGATCAAAATGGGTCGCGCCGAAGAACGAGAGCTTGCAGCGCAGCATATCGATCGGCAGCAGTTCAGAACTGATCGTGTTGTCGCGGATCTCGGCATAGGGGAGCTTGGCCGCAATCTGGGCCCGCCTCACGGCAGCCCGGTGTTCGGGATGGGCAAGCAGAAAAGCCGCCGTAACCGGCTCGCCTGCCCATTGTACCAGCGCCCCATGCAACGCCGCCACGTCACGTCCCGGCGCAAGCGGCTGTTCATAGGCCTCGATCGGCTCCTCGAAACGTTCACCAAGGCGCGGCTCGAGTTTTTCTTCAGAGATGTACCAGACCCGCGCGATGCTCTCCCGGTCCTGCCAGGCGATGTCGAGCGCCCAGCCATAAGTATCGGCGAGAATGGCCCGCAAGCGTTCGACCGGCATCGCACCGTCAATACGAAACACCGCATCCTCGTCGGCACCCATGGTGTCGACCAGATCATCGACGAGCGCGCCATGTGGTTCCAGCAGCAGGGAAACGATCTGTTCCTGACCCTCGAGCGAACAATGTTCGACCGTCCAGTCAAGGAAACGCTGCCACGGCCGGTCGTTCTGCAGGTCCGCTTCGGCCGTATGGGCCGTGAGTTTCTCGAGATCAGCGCGTAACAGAGCCAGCTTTTCGATCTGCAACGGATGGACCGAGTGCCAATCGGCGGCATTGATCGACGCTCGCGCCAGCATGACCCGGAAAACCTCAGCCTCAGCAGCAGAAGCAGAGGGCAACGCCAACACCCGCGCCAGCGCGGTTTCGCGCGTGGCGATCCAGTTGTTGAGCAGGACCGGGTGGCTGATCAGATAGGGCGCCATGCCCAGACCCGTCGAGTTGCCGACACCGATCGCGCGGCGAAGTTCCGGCGCGATTTTCACCGCTGTCTGGGGCGAACGAATGCGGGCCAGATGTTCGACGATGTCGACCGTGAACGCGCGCACCAGATAGACCGCGAGCAGTTCGGCCTGGAACGGGCCGGCGAACTCGGGCCGGTCGCAGATCAACTCACGGTCGGCCGCGCCGAACTTGCCGGAGCCATAGACCGCAGTCGTGCGCATGAGATAACCGACCGACCGAATCTGCTCCGCGTCGGGCTGTTGGCCCGCCGCCAGCCGCTCGATGACATGGCCGAACAGACGCACGGAGCGGTTTGCCCGGCACAGGACCAGTTCTTTCTCGGTAATGCGCCCGGCTTCCTGTTTGGGCACATGGTGCGACAGGCGCTCGATGTCAGCGCGATCGGGCACGCCGTCAAACAGGGTGAAGGTCGCGTCCCAGGCCTCGGCAATCACCCGGTCGGACCGTTGGTCGTCGGGCAAGTCATGGGCATAACAGATCAGGCTGTAGGCCCGCTCGGGGCCACGCGCTGTATAGACTGCGACACCGACACCATCCGCGTCGATCTCGAAGACAGGGCGCTCGAAGGTCCAGGCCTGGCGCTGCAAACGGCGCAAAACCGTGCGCATGAACGAAAGGCGGCACTGATGGAACGAACCCATCCGCGCCAGCCGCATCACACTTGCGGGCGAACGCAACGTAAGTTCTTCGTTGCTGGTTTGCTGGGTTTCCATACGCGTGATCTTTCGCACTGGGACAAGCTCAAGTCCTACGACCATAGGCAAGCGTACACAATGACAGAGATCAAGCCGCAGCCGGGCATCGTCAAACTTTCACGTTGAACGCGCCGGGCTCTACTTTATGAGTGACGGCACAAGCAAACCAATGAGCCCCTGGCGCATCATGAGCAACGACAAGCCTGCGATCGAGAAACCCGCCAGGGGCGAACCTTATCTCCTGACCCCGGGTCCGCTGACGACCTCGCGCGCGGTCAAGGAGGCCATGCTCGAGGACTGGGGTTCATGGGATGGCGGCTTTCGTGCCGTCACCGCACAGGTCCGCGAGATGCTCCTGGCACTCACCGGCGACAGCACCGGCGCACTCGATTGTGTGCCCATGCAGGGCAGCGGCAGCTTTGTCGTCGAAGCCATGCTGGGTTCGTTTGTCCCAAAAGACGGCAAGG
>JABIUG010000417.1 GCA_018700655.1 Rhodospirillaceae bacterium
AACGGGCCGCCGGATGCCGTCAGGATCAATTTTTCCACGGTATCGACACGGTCGAACTCAAAGACCTGATGAATCGCGTTGTGTTCCGAATCGACCGGTAACACCGTACTGCCGCTGCGCTGGGCCTCATCCATGAAGATCTTGCCCGCGCAAACCAGCGCTTCCTTGTTTGCCAGTGCGACAATCGCTCCACGGCGGACAGCCGTCAGCGTGGGAGCAAGCCCGGCAGCCCCGACAATCGCGGCCATAACCCATTCGGCCGGCCGCGCGGCCGCTTCGTCCAGCGCACCCTCACCTGCTCCACACGCGATATCTGTGCCGCTGAGAGCAGCCTTGAGGTCGCCATAGAGTGCGGGGTCGCCGATCGCTGCGAACCGTGCGCCCAGGTCCCTGGCGAGCCCGGCAAGGGCATCGACACTGGTGTTTGCAGTAATAGCTTCCACCTGGAAGGCACCATTGCCGCGTTTCAGAAGGTCGACCGTACTTTCGCCGACCGATCCGGTCGCTCCAAGGATCGAGACCGAGCGTGGGCTAACAGAATCAGCCACCCATACCTCCTGTGGCAAAGGCGACAAAGGTTACAACGATGACCAGAACGGGAGCAGCAATGACCAGAGAATCAAGGCGGTCCATGACGCCGCCGTGCCCGGGAATGAGTGTGCCGCTATCCTTCACCTTGAAGCGGCGTTTCAGTGCTGACTGCAGCAGGTCGCCGACTTGAGCCGCGACGGACACAATGGCGGCAAAAATGGCGGCGCGCTCCACGTCTGCCTGGATCAAACTGGCAAACAGTACGCCCAGCACCATGGCAACGAACAGGCCGCCCAGAGCACCGCTCCAGGTCTTGCCAGGGCTGATCGACGGCGCGAGCTTGACGCCGCCAACCAGACGACCCACGGCATAGGCGCCGCTGTCGGTCGCCCAGACCACGAAAAAGAGCCACAAGATCGGTTTGCCACCACCATCAGCCGCCTGCCACAAGATGGGTTCTCCGCCGCCCTCGGCCGAGCGTATCCAGATCAGGGCCGCCAGCGGTATCGTGGCGTAAAGTGTGCCGGCCGCGCCCCACAGGCCTCCCTGACCGCCCCTTTGGACCATCGAGAACATAGCTGTGCCGACCGAGCCCATCACCACGACATAGAGTGCCAGAACAATCTCGCCTTGCACGGCAATGGCGATCCAGGTGCCGACAACGGCCGCGACCGCCGCCCACTTGCCTGGTGCGCGCGTGATGGTGAACCATTCATGGGTCACCGCGAGTGTCAGAACAAGGACCCAGCCGGCAAACCACCAGCTGCCCAGGATCGCTGTCGCGATGCTCACGGTCGCGAGGACGGCTCCGGAGAGCAGCCTCAGACCGAGCTCGGACCCAGCTTTTTCAAGAAACCGCAACTTCACCATATCGCCGATCACGCTTTTGATATTCATCGAGGGCCGCATCAAGATCGGCGCGACCGAAATCGGGCCAAAGCACCGGGGCAAAAACTAGCTCGGCATAGGCTCCTTGCCAGGCAAGGAAGTTGCTCAAGCGTTGTTCCCCGCTGGTTCGGATGATGAGGTCTGGATCGGGAATGTTCTTTGTGTCGAGGCGTGCGGTGATCAGGGCCTCGTCGATCGCGTCGGGCGAAATGCGCCCCTGTGCGATGTCCTGGCCCAGACTGCGCATGGCACGGACAATCTCGTCACGAGCGCCGTAATTCAAGGCGACCGTGACACACAATCGATCACCTTTTGCTGTCTGTTGCTCGGCATGGCTCATGATTTCCAGGATATCGGGCGCCAGACCGGTACGGTCGCCGATGAAGCCCAGCCGAATGCCGCGGCCCTTGAGGTGTGAAATTTCCTTCTTCAGGTAAAATCGCAGCAGTCCCATCAGGTCATCGACTTCCTGTTCGGGCCTGCGCCAATTCTCTGAAGAAAAGGCGAAGATCGTCAGATGGCCGATACCCAGGTCGATGCAGGCCTTGAGCGTGCGCCGCACAGCTTCTGCGCCAGCCTGATGGCCGGCAGCCCTGGGCAGGCCACGAAGTTTCGCCCAGCGACCGTTGCCATCCATGATGACAGCAACATGATTAGGAATACGCGCTTCGTGTTCGGATTGTTCGACTGCGACCACGATAACGTCAGACCTGCATGATTTCGGCCTGCTTGGCCTCGAGCAGTTCGTCAACCTTGGCGACCTCGGCATCTGTCAGGGTCTGGATCTCGTCGGAGCTGCGGTGCTGCTCGTCCTGCGATATCTCGCTGTCCTTTTCCATGCGTTTGAGTGTGTCCATACCGTCGCGGCGGACATTCCGGATCGCAACCTTTCCCTGTTCGGCATATTTGCCGGCGATGCGCGTGAGATCTGTACGTCGTTCCTCATCAAGCTGGGGAATCGGTACGCGCACAGCCTGGCCGTCTGTCTGGGGATTGAGGCCCAGGCCAGCGTCACGGATGGCCTTTTCGACAGCTCTGACCTGCCCCTTGTCCCAAACCTGTACGGTCAGAAGGCGCGGTTCAGGCGCGCTGACACTGCCGACCTGGTTGAGCGGCAGTTCACTGCCATAGGCTTCAACCATGATCGGATCGAGCAGGCTGACCGAGGCCCGACCGGTACGAAGGCCGGCGAACTCTTTCTTGAGAACCTCCAGGGCGCCTTCCATGCGCCGCTTGAGATCCTTCATGATTGCATCAGTCATTGCTCTCTCCTTCGGTGATCAACGTATAACGGCCTTCACCGGTCAACGCTGCCGCCAAACCGCCTTCTTCGTGCAACGAAAAGACCAAAACCGGCAACGCGTTGTCACGGGCAAGCGAGATCGCCGCCGCGTCCATCACCTTGAGGTTTCGCGCCAATATCTCGGTATAGGTCAGGTTGTCGTATCGAACAGCGTTTGGATCTGTTTTCGGATCGGCAGAATAGACTCCATCGACCTGTGTGGCTTTCAAAAAAGCACCACAGCCCATTTCAATCGCCCGCAGGGCTGCTGCCGTATCGGTTGTGAAGAAGGGATTGCCGGTGCCGGCCGCGAAGATGACCACCCGCCCCTTCTCCATATGTGCCACGGCACGCGGGCGGACATAAGGTTCGCACACAGTTGGCATGGGGATCGCCGACTGCACCCGAGCCTCAATTCCAGCGCGCTTGAGTGCGTTTTCAAGCGCCAAAGCGTTAATCACGGTCGCGAGCATACCCATGTAGTCGGCCGTTGCGCGCTCCATGCCCTGTGCGGCACCGGCAACGCCGCGGAAGATGTTGCCCCCGCCCACGACCAGGCCGATTTCCGCCCCGAGTTCGGCAGCCTTGACGATATCGACCGCGATGCGGTCGACCTGCCCGGGATCAACACCATAAGAGCGATCCCCGAGCAGGGCTTCGCCCGATATCTTGATCAACACACGCTTGTAGCGCAGTTGCGTTGCCATGCGCCTGACCCCAGTCCGTTTAGTTTTGGCCTTCAGACCGTGAACTTACCTCAAACAGAAACGGCCCGCCTAACGAAAGGCGGGCCGTTTGATCGTTATGCTGTTGGTTAACCCTGCAATCAAGAAGCGCCGGCCACCGCAGCAACCTCTGCAGCAAAATCTTCTTCTTTCTTGTCGATACCTTCACCCAGGCCGTAACGCACGAAACCGGCGACGGTCACGGGGGTGCCGAGATCCTTCGAAGCCTGTTCCAGGACCTGGCTGATGCGATTTTCACCGTCAATCACGAAGACCTGCTCGGCCAAAACGACCTCTTCGTAGTATTTGCGCAGGCGGCCTTCGACCATCTTCTCGATGATGTTCTCGGGCTTGCCCGATTCACGTGCCTGCTCGGCCAGAACGGTGCGCTCGCGCTCCACCAGCTCGGGGTCGAGATCGGCAGTAGAAACCGCCTCGGGCTTGGTCGCTGCAACGTGCATGGCGAGCTGCCTCGCCAATTCACCGAGCTTGCCGGCATCGCCATCCGACTGCAGGGCGACGATAACCGCGATCTTGCCAAGGCCAGGTGCAATTGCGGAATGGATGTAACCGGCAACAACGCCGCTGGTCACAGACAGCGATGCCGTGCGACGCAGCTGCAGATTCTCGCCAATCGTGGCGACATGGTTGGTCAGGACTTCCTGGACCGTACCGTCTGCGACCGGATAGGCCATGCCGGCGAGGTTCGCCAGATCGCCATTGGCCTGGAGAGCGAGACCAGCGCAGTCGCTGACGAAACCCTGAAAGGTCTCGTTGCGCGCCACAAAATCAGTCTCGGCATTGATCTCGATGACCGCACCGTTGAGGCCGTCGCTCGATGTCGCCAGGCCGACAAGGCCATCGGCAGCGACGCGCCCAGCCTTCTTGGCGGCAGCAGCCAGGCCTTTGGTGCGGAGCCAATCGACTGCGACCTCCATGTCGCCATCGGCTTCACCGAGTGCCTTCTTGCAATCCATCATGCCCGCGCCGGACTTTTCGCGCAGTTCCTTGACCTGCGCAGCCGTAATCTGAGCCATACTTCCTATTCTCCGTCTGAGGGAATCTCTTCCCCCGCCATTGCTCGACCGTGACGCCTTCAGGCGCCAGCCTGGTCCTTGGTCTCTTCAGCGACTGCCGCGGCGGCTTCCTCAACAGGAGCAGCTTCAACGGGAGCTGCCGCTTCGGCCGGTGCCGCTTCAACGGGAGCTGCCGGTGCGGCCTCGGGGGCAGCTGCCGCCTCGGCCGGTGCCGCTTCCACAGCGACTTCGGCAACCACGGTTTCTTCGACAACGTCCTGTGCACCGATATCCTGGCCAGAGGCCGTCATCTCGGCCTGGATGCCGTCTAGGGCTGCACCGGAAACCAACTCGCAATAGAGCGAGACGGCGCGGATGGCGTCATCGTTGCCCGGAATGACGAGGTCGATGTTGTCGGGATTGCTGTTCGAATCGACAATCGCAACCATCGGAATACCAAGCTTCTTGGCTTCGGCAATCGCGATGTCTTCCTTGTTGGTGTCGATAATGAAGAGGATGTCGGGCAGACCCGCCATGTCCTTGATGCCACCCAACGCACGCTCCAGCTTGTCGCGTTCGCGGGTCAGGCGAAGAATTTCCTTCTTCGTGATACCGGCATTTTCATCGGAAAGACGCTCATCAAGTTCGCGCAGCCGCCGAATGGAGTTCGACACGGTTTTCCAGTTCGTCAGCATGCCGCCAAGCCAGCGGTGGTTGACGAAATACTGGCCGCATCGACGCGCTGCCTCGGCAACGGGTTCCTGTGCCTGGCGTTTGGTGCCGACAAACAGCACACGACCGCCGCCGGCAACAATGTCACGGATCTGCTGCAGGGCATGGCGCAGGAGCGGCACGGTCTGCTGAAGATCGATGATGTGAACGTCGTTACGGGCGCCGAAGATGTAAGTTTCCATCTTCGGATTCCAGCGTCGTGTCTGGTGACCGAAATGAACGCCTGCTTCCAGAAGCTGACGCATAGTAAATTGCGGCATCGCCATGGATGTCGTCTCCTTCTCCGGTTGTACCTCCGCGGACAGAACCAGCAAGGCTGGCACCGGACGGCAAGGACGAGAACGCCCTGGAGCCTGTGGTCCGCGTGTGGATTTAAGTTAACAGGCGGCTTTTAGCGCGCGCCCACCGCCGTTTCAAGCATCACGGGCGCTGTCGGGCGATGATTTCTGGCAATTCTGCTCGGCGCGGCACGATCTGCGACCATTTCGACCCCCGGAAGGGCCTCAAGCTGGGCCCGCAGGCCAGGTGAAAGAGCAAACCGCCCGGGTAGTGAAATCTCGATGTTCTGGCCACGCTGGTCGGCCATCGCGAGCATGATCCGCCCCCTGCCATCCTCGGCGATGTCGAGGATGCGCTGCAGCCGCTCGACTGCAACTTCGCCGGAAAGATCGATCTGGAGGCAGTCGCACACTCCGGCAGCAGCCTCATCGAGCGACGAGATCCGGCGTGCGGAGAACTTCACGGTTTCGCCGTCGACCCTGACATCGGCTTCGATCAGAAGCGGCTTGTGGCCATCGAGAAGTTCGCGCGATGCAGTCAGAACCTCCGAAAACAAGACGATCTCGTGGCTGCCTGAAAGGTCGGAAACAACCGCGAAGGCAAAACGGTTGCCGCCGCCACTGGTGCGTTCACGCCGGCTGACCGGCACGCCCGCCAGCTTGAAGTACGAACCACCCTTAGCCAGCGCCTGTTCAGCGGCCTCGGCAAAGGTCACCACACCCAGTTGCTCTAGCGATGCGCCATAGGGTTCCAAGGGATGCGCCGAAAGATGGAACCCGATTGCCTCGAATTCTTCCTTGAGTTCATCGGCAGAAATCCAGGGTTCGACTTCGGTCAGAACAGGCAAGGAAACCGATGGGGTCTCTCCCCCACCGCCGAACAGGTTCTCCTGCTGGCTCTCCTTTTCCTCGGCGATTACCGCGTTGAAACGCACCAGCATGTCGACATTGGCAGCCACCTGGGCCCGGTTGTCATTGAGTGTGTCAAAGGCACCTGCCCGCGCGAGGTTTTCGATCTGGCGTTTGTTCATCACGCGGTGGTCGAGTCTGCAGGCGAAATCGAAGAGGTCCTTGAAAGGTCCCTTTTCCGCACACTCTGCGACCAGATCGGCCATCGCGGCTGCACCGACATTCTTGACTGCTGCCAGAGCGTATCGCACCGACGCAGGACCGATATCGGGCCGCTCGACCGTAAAGGCAACGCCTGAGTGGTTCACATCGGGCTGCAGCAGCGGGATCTGCAGGCGGTCGAGTTCCTGCTTGAAGATGTTGAGCTTGTCGGTAGTGCCGATATCGAGTGTCATCGAAGCGGCCAAGAACTCGACGGGATGGTTGGCCTTCAACCATGCTGTTTGATAAGCCACAACGGCATAGGCCGCCGCATGGCTCTTGTTGAAACCGTAACCGGCGAACTTATCGACCAGTTCGAAGATATAGTGGGCCTTTTGTTCGTCGACGCCAAGCTCGACTGCACCACTGACGAAACGTTCGCTCTGGGCGGCCATTTCGACCTTGTCTTTCTTGCCCATGGCACGACGCAGAATATCGGCTTCACCCAGGCTGTAGCCTGCCAGGATCTGGGCGATCTGCATGACCTGCTCCTGGTAGATGATGACACCGTAGGTTTCCTTCAGGACGGGCTCGAGCGTGGGGTGAAGAAAATCGATCTCCTCGCGGCCGTGTTTGCGATTGCAGAAACTTGGGATGTTGTCCATCGGGCCTGGGCGATAGAGCGACACCAGGGCGATGATGTCCTCGATCGTGTCGGGCCTGAGCTGGCGCAGGGCGTCGCGCATGCCCTGGCCTTCCAGCTGGAAGACGCCGACTGTCTCGGCTCGGGTTAACATTGCGTAAGTCGCTGGATCATCGAGGGGGAGCTTGTCGAGGTCGATCTCGACACCCTTGTCAGCAAGCAATTCGACCGCTCGCTGCAGAACCGTGAGGGTCTTGAGCCCCAGGAAGTCGAATTTTACCAGACCGGCCTTCTCCACATCCTTCATGTGGAACTGGGAAACCGGCATATCCGAACGCGGGTCACGGTAGAGCGGAATCAACTCATGCAGCGGACGATCCCCGATGACAACGCCAGCGGCATGGGTGCTGGCGTGCCGGAACAGACCTTCCAGCTTGAGCGCCAGGTCGATCAGATGGGCAACTTCAGGCTCGTTCCTTGCTTCCTGAAGTGCTTCTTCACTGTCGAGCGCTTGTTGCAGGGAAATCGGATTGGCTGGGTTGGCCGGCACCATCTTGGCCAGCCGATCGACCTGGCCATAGGGCATTTCCAGCACACGTCCGACATCACGCACGACAGCGCGGGCCTGCAACGTTCCAAAAGTGATGATCTGGGCAACCCGGTCCTCGCCATAACGCTGCTGGACATAGGTGATCACCTCGTCGCGGCGGTCCTGGCAGAAATCGATGTCGAAATCAGGCATCGAGATACGTTCGGGATTGAGGAAGCGTTCAAACAGCAGGCCGAACTTGATGGGATCGAGGTTGGTGATGGTCAGGGACCAGGCCACGACCGAGCCGGCACCCGAACCACGGCCGGGACCAACCGGAATGCCCTGTAGTTTGGCCCACTGGATGAAATCGGCGACGATCAGGAAATAACCGGGGAATTTCATGTTGGCAATGACGCCAAGTTCGAATTCGAGGCGGTCGCGGTATTGCGTGCCAACCGCCTCGCGCTCCTCCGGGTTCATCTCGGGCGTGAAGACCAGCTTTTTGAGACGCTGTTCGAGGCCCTCGGCGGCCTGACGGCGCAACTCATCCTCCTCATCTGCTCCGCTCTCGGAAGGATAAGGCGGCAGAATCGGGCCGCGTTTGGGCGACATCACGGCGCAGCGGCGGGCAATCACCTGCGTGTTGGCAATCGCTTCGGGTAAATCTGCGAAGAGATAGGCCATCTCTTCTGCCGATTTGAAGTAGTGCTGATCCGAGACACGGTGGCGATCCTTGCGGTTCACCGTCGCGCCGCCTGCAATGCAGCTCAGCGCATCGTGGGCCTCGAACATCGCGCCATCGGTGAACATGACATCGTTGGTCGCGACCAGCGGCAGATCATGGCTATAGGCCAGATCGATCATTTCGGCTTCGCTCTGGTGTTCCCCCGGCATGTCGTGGCGCTGAATTTCGACATAGAGCCGATCCGGGAACAACCGTTTGAGCAGAACGAGCGTTGCTTCTGCCTCACCAGGGCGCGCTTCTAGAAGTCTGCGACCTACAGGGCCGTTGGCTCCACCCGTCAGGCAGATCAGGCCATCGGACCGGCCATCAAGTTGCTGAAACTCGATGGATGCGATGTCGCCCGGCTCGGATTCGAGAAATGACTTGCTGACCAGGTCGAGCAGGTTGTTGTAGCCGGCTTCGTTTTGCGCGAGCAGGACGACACGTTCGGCTTCTTCGGGACCTCTGGGGGCGTTGTCGCCTGTGCGCAGCGCAAGGAGCGTCCCGATGATGGGCTGCAGCCCCTGTTTGGCGCAGGCCGCCGAAAACTCGAGAACGCCGAACATGTTCCCGGTGTCGGTAATGGCCAGGGCCGGCATGCCCTGACCGGTCGCCAGCGACACGAGCCCGGGAATCTTGACCGCACCTTCGAGCAGGGAATAGGGCGTATGGACCCGGAGATGGACGAAGGACGGTGTCTCTTGCATGGCCACAGCATCCCACACATTGGCGCCTCCCTCACCCCGGCAGGCACGATATCAGGGGGCTGAAACACATTGTGGTGTGGATAAGGGATCAGCCTTCGATCAGGCGTCCGTCCTCAAGCCGCAGGATCCGGTCCATGCGGCCGGCCAGAGCCATGTTATGGGTTGCGACCAGTGCGGCCAGCCCTCTGCCCCGTACTTCCTGTGTGAGCTGGTTCATCACGCAATCGGCAGTCTCGGGATCAAGATTGCCGGTGGGTTCATCAGCCAACAACACAGCCGGCTGATTGGCCAGGGCACGCGCAATGGCAACGCGCTGTTGTTCACCACCCGAAAGCCGTGCGGGGCGGTGTTCAAGGCGCTCTGCAAGGCCGAGGCCTTCAAGTAACTCCCGGGACCTCGCGGTTGCGCTCCTTTTGGATTGCCCCGCGATCAATTGCGGTAACACGACGTTCTCCAGGGCCGAAAACTCCGGGAGGAGATGATGGAACTGATAAACAAAACCCAGATGTTTGCGCCGAAGGATCGTGCGTGAGGCGTCATTTCCAGCATCGCAGATCTCACCGGCGATCGCGATCTCGCCGTCATCTGCAGCTTCGAGCAGGCCCGCGATATAAAGCAGGGTCGATTTGCCCGCACCCGAAGGCCCGACCAGAGCGACGATCTCGCCGCGGTTCAGGGTCATATCCGCCCCTTTGAGAACCTCCAGCTTACGGTCACCCTGAATGAAGGTGCGTCCGATGTTGCGCAGTCCGAGCGCTGCCTCACTCATAACGCAGTGCCTCCGCGGGTTCGACACGTGCCGCCCGCCAAGCCGGATAGAGTGCGGCCAGGAAAGTCAGCCCCAACGCCATGGCGACGATCGTCAGCACTTCGCTCCAGTCGAGTTTGGCCGGCATATGGGTGAGGAAATAGACTTCGGCCGGAAACAGGGGCCCCGTGATGAGCTGCACGAGTTGGCGGATTTCCTCGATGTAGATGCAGAAAAGAAGGCCCAGAACGAACCCGACCAGGGTGCCGGCGATACCGATGCAGGCGCCCGTGAGCAGGAAAATCTTCATCACGCTGCCACGCGAAGCACCCATGGTGCGCACAATCGCGATATCACCGTTCTTGTCCTTCACCAGCATGATCAGGCTGGAAATGATGTTGAAGGCTGCCACGACGATGATCAGCGTGAGAATGAGGAACATCACGTTTCGCTCGACCTGCAGTGCACCATAGAGATGGCTGTTGGTCTGCTGCCAGTCGGCGATGCGCAAGCCCGGCGTACCGCGCTCCAGTGCAATCTGAAAGGCTGCGTTGCGTGCGTCTTCAGGGTCTTCAGGGTCTTCGACCATGACTTCGATCTGCGTCACGGTTTCGCCGCGGCGGAAGTAGGTCTGGGCTTCATCGAGCGGCATGTAGACGATGCCCGAATCGAACTCGTACATCCCGACTTCAAAGACACCGACGATCGGATAGGCGACCGAGCGCGGAATGGTGCCGAAGGCCGTGGGAACTCCCTGGGGTGACAGCAGGGTTATGGTGTCGCCGTAGTTGAGCCCCAGTCTAAACATCAACTTCGAGCCGACGATGATGCCCTTCTTTGTGCCAAATTCGTCGAGGTCGCCGATCTTCACGTTTTCGGCGACAAGGGTCTGATCTGCCAAGTCCTCCGGCCTGATGCCGCGCACGATGACTCCGGCCTGACCATAGGGAGAACTCGCAAGGACCTGCCCCTCGATCAGGGGCGCCACGAGGATGGCGCCGGGAACTTCACCCAGTGCATCGGCAAAGCTGGCATAGTCGCCAATGCCGTCTGACGGGCCGGCGATCGTGATGTGGCCGTTGAAACCAAGGATTCTGGTGATGAGTTCGTGACGGAAGCCGTTCATGACCGACATCACGATGATCAGAGCCGCGACCCCAAGACAGATTCCCATAAGAGAGAATCCGGCGGTGACGGAAATGAAGCCTTCCTGCCGCCTGGAGCGCAGGTAGCGGAAGGCGACTGTGCGTTCGAAGGTCGAGATCACGCGCGTTTATCGAGAATCTGCGAGAGCGCGGAATCGATCGAAAGCTCCTGCTTTTCGCCACCGGCTCGTCGTTTGAGTTCGACCATGCCGGATTTGACGCCGCGCGGCCCCACGGTGAGCTGCCAGGGCAGGCCGATCAGGTCCATGTCGGCGAACTTGACCCCTGCCCGCTCGTCGCGGTCGTCGTGCAGCACCTCAACGCCGGCTGTGCTTAACTTGGCATCAAGGTCGTTGGCGACGGTGTCGCAGGCGTCATCGCCGCTTTTGAGGTTGATCAGTCCGACATCGAACGGTGCCACGGCATCGGGCCAGATGATTCCGGCATCGTCATGGCTGGCTTCAATGATCGCACCGGCCAGACGCGAGACGCCGATGCCGTAGGACCCACCATGGACAAAACGTTTCTCGCCATCAGGCATGGTGACGGCACAGCCCAAGGGTTCGGAATAATTCGTACCGAAATAGAAGATATGACCGACCTCGATACCACGCGCTTCGACCAGGTCCTCGGCGGGTACAGGGCAATTCGCGGGATCATGCTTCTCGTCGGTCGCGGAATAAAGCGAGGTCCATTTTTGCATGATGGGTTCGAGATCGGCCTCGAAATCGATCGTATCGCTGGGCGGGTCCATCGCAAGCAGTGCCTTGTCGGCAAAAACCGCTGATTCGCCAGTGTCGGCCAGAATGACGAATTCGTGGCTGAGGTCACCGCCAATGGGGCCCGAATCGGCACGCATCGGGATCGCCTTCAGGCCTATGCGGGCATAGGTCCGCAGGTATGCGACGAACATGCTGTTGTAGGAACGTTTCGCCGACTCGAAATCGAGATCGAAGGAATATCCGTCCTTCATCAGGAACTCACGTCCGCGCATCACGCCGAACCGGGGTCTGATCTCGTCGCGGAACTTCCACTGGATGTGATAGAGATTCTTGGGCAGGTCACGGTAGCTGCGGATGTCATCGCGCACGATTTGCGTGATCTGCTCTTCGTTCGTGGGGCCATAGAGCATTTCGCGGTCGTGACGGTCGGTGATGCGCAGCATCTCGGGGCCATAGGCGTCGTAACGCCCGCTTTCGCGCCACAGGTCGGCAAGCTGCAGGGTCGGCATGAGCACTGCCTGGGCGCCGGCCGCAGCCATCTCTTCATGGACGATATTCTCGATTTTCTTGAGAACCCGGAATCCCAGCGGCAGCCAGGAATAGATTCCGGCACTAGCCTGGCGAACCATGCCGGCGCGCAGCATCAGGCGATGGGAAACGATCTGCGCTTCGGCAGGCGTTTCTTTCAGGGTGGGCAGGAAGTAACGGGAAAGGCGCATGAGCGTTCAACGTCCGTGTAAGGTCGGCGCAATCTATGCGAACCCGTAACAGCTTTCCATGGCGCGAATGAGGCAGAACAAACAAACGACGGGCTGTCAGGCACGCTCTTCGTGTTCGAGGCCTGCTTCGAGCCAGGATGGGCGGGCTTTCATCACCTTGGCAAACACCGGGCAGCGGCTAGTGTGGGCACCAGGCAGGTACCCCGTCGAGAGCAGGAATTCCTCAACCACAAGCGGACCGGTGAACACAAAGGTCTGACGAAAGAGTTTGGTCCAATCGACATGTGGCCGGGGACGGTGGGCCTGAAGCCATGCATGGAAGCCGCCATGGCTGGCGCGCAGCGCGATCAGTTGCTTGGCGTTCTCGATCGCTGCGGCAACTTTCTTGCGGTTTCGAATGATGCCAGCATCGTCCAGCAGGCGTGCGACATCCTTGTCGCCATAAGCAGCAACGGTGTCGACATCAAAGCGGTCATAGGCAGCCTGAAAGTTGTCGCGCTTGCGCAGGATCGTGGCCCAGGAAAGCCCGGCCTGATTGATTTCCAGAACAAGGCGCTCGAAAAGTTCGCCCTCGTCGCTGGCCGGAAACCCGTATTCGGTGTCGTGGTAGTGTCCGTGGACGGGGTCGCCCGGCGCCGATTCGCAGTAACTCTGACTCATGGCTGGGTTCTCAATTTCCAGTTTGGCTTGCGTGCTGGCCAAAAACCAGTGCGCGAATATCGACCAGGCCCGCATCATCGGCCAGCCAGACGCCACCCACCAGAAGGCAGGTAATTGCGGTGGTTATCGCGGCCTTGCGCCATAGCATGGGATTGGCGGGGGCACCGGGATCGTGGCCAAGCTCAACGTGTTCCTGGCGGCGCACCCCAAATGGCAGGGCGGCAAAAAACACGGCCCACCAGACAATCGTAAAGACCACTATGGCGCCAAATACCGACATCGTGATTCAGACCTGTTCCAGCTCGATCAAAGTGCCGCAGAAATCCTTGGGATGGAGAAAGAGTACCGGCTTATCGTGCGCGCCAACCCTGGGCTCACCGTCGCCAATCACCCTGGCGCCCTGCGCCACGATCTGGTCCCGCGCGGCAAGTATGTCATCGACTTCGTAACAGACGTGATGCATGCCGCCGACCGGGTTTTTCGCCAGAAAGGCAGCAATCGGTGAAGCGTCCCCCAGAGCGCCAAGCAATTCGATCTTGGTATTGGGGAGTTCGATAAACACCGTTGTGACGCCGTGATCGGGTTGATCAACCGCGCGAGAAACCGTTGCCCCAAGAGTGTCCCGATAAAGCGCTGTCGCTGCCTCGAGGTCCGGTACGGCGATGGCTACGTGATTGAGGCGTCCGATCATGGGTTCTTTTGTTCCGTGTTGTTGCGTGAAGCCGTCTTAACTCCGGGAAACCAGTTTGGCCATGCCGTTGGCCAAGAAGTTCAGCCCTCTTGCGACCACCAGTTCGTGGGGTCGTGAATCTGAATGGAATCGAGGCCGGAGACAGGTTTCTCCGAAGGGACAGCAAGGACATTGGCCGAAATGATCGTTTGACCTTCGCCGACCGCGAACGGATCTTCCTTCAGTCCGTAGTAGTTCTCTTTCTTGAAATACGGCGTGACATGCCAGAAGAGTTTGTAACCGGCTTCCAGCATCCAGCGGAGCAAGGCCTCGGATTTGTCCCGGCGGTCATTCTCGAAGTAGATCATCGGTCGCTGTGCAGCGATCAGACCGGCAGCGCCCTTCAACACCGGCAGTTCCATGCCTTCGACATCGATCTTGAT
>JABIUG010000418.1 GCA_018700655.1 Rhodospirillaceae bacterium
AAACGCTCTGCGCCGCGGCGGCTGCGACTTCTGGAGCATCCCGATCGAGCTGGCATCGGGTTCACGCAGCGAAGGGGGGCATGCGACACCGCGCAACCGCGTGATCGAGCCGGGCGATCTGGTCCATGCCGAATTCGCCGGAGTCGACCAGCGTTATCATGCCGTCGCCATCGCGACCCTGCCGGTCGGTGAGGTATCGGGCGAACTGCTCGACCTCTACGACATCACACGCCAATCGCTGGATGCTGGCATTCGCGCGATCAGACCGGGCGTGCCGGTTGCCGATATCGAGGAAGAATCACTCGAACCGCTGCGACGTGCAGGCCTTGAGGATGCGGCCATGATGCGTTTTGGCTATGGCATCGGCATTGCCTATCCTCCGATCTGGCTCGAAACTCTCCAGATCAGCCGCGGCATCGATCAGCGCATGGCGCCCGGCATGGCCTTTGTCCTGCATGCCTGTGTCACACCACCAGGTTCCGGCGACGGCGTCGTCCTGGGCGGCACCTGGTTGTTGGGCGAAGACGGCCAGGAAATGCTGACCGGTCTGGGTGCGGTCGAACTTGGAGCAGAGAACTGATATGGCCCCACCCAAACCCTGGAAGGTTCTCGAAGAACGATTGCTACACGACGGGTCGCCCTGGTTGCAGCTCAAGCAGCAGTCCATAGGCCTGCCGAACGACCGCACGGTCGACAGGTACTACCGGGTCGAAATGCGCGATTTTGCGCTGCTCTAAGCCACGACGGAGGCTGGTCAGGTCATCGTCCTGCGCCTCTATCGTCATGGCCCCCAACGTGTCGGACTGGCCCTTCCAGGCGGCCTGATCGATGATGGTGAAGAGAGCTTGATCGCCGCCCAGCGAGAACTTCTGGAGGAAACCGGCTATCAGGCGAGAAACTGGCGCTCTCTGGGCCGTTACACAATGAACAGCAACTACGGCTGCGGTTGCTGCAACATCTACATGGCTTCAGATGCCATCAGGATTGCCGAGCCGGATTCTGGCGATCTGGAAGAGGCAGAAATTGTCCTCATGACGCCAGAAGAGCTGCTGCAGGCCCTTGGCCGAGGCGAGGTCAGTGTGATCGGCCATGCCGCCGCGATTGCCATGGTTATGGCAGCAAAACACGGATACCCGGTGACCGTCGCCAAACGCAGCAGCTAAACCGCTCAGAAGCGCAGGGTAAAGTCCGCCGGGTCGGTGAAACCACCGCAGCGCGGTGCCCTGACAGCGACGGGATCGGGTTGCTCGAAGAACGAGGCCGCCAGCTTCATGGCGCAATCAAAGCTGAACGTCGCGGCATGGCCGCCGGATCGGAACACCAGGTGGCGGTGGCTGGAGAGTGTCTGTGCCGCCTCCTCGGCGTATGACGCCGGCGTCACAGGGTCGTAACGCCCGCTCAGCAGCAACGTAGGAATGTCACTGACCACCGGACCATCGAGCTCCAGCGGTTTGCGCGCAACCGGCCAGACTTCGCAGATGGGCACCAGTGACCATTTTTCGACCAGATCACCATAAATTCCGAACTTCGACGCTTCCCGGGCATAGGCACCGGCATCAAGCGTCTGGGCTTCCCGGCACTCGACATTGGCGTACGAGCCCTCAGCCATCCCTGCATCAGCCCAGCTTTTGGGCCAGTAGAAATAGGTCAGAGCATCGAGATCGCCCTTGCTGGCCGTGCCGACCATCAGGGGAATGTAGGGCAGCCAATCTGCGTCATAGAGATATTCGAACATGGAGGCCGTCACCATGTTGCCGTCGAAACGCACATAGGTTCCCTTGTCGAAGTAGTCGAGGTCGTAGAGTTCCAGCTCACGGGGCGACTGATTGAGATCGGCGATCATCGCCTCGAACGCCTCCCTGGCATCCGGCGCCATCGCGGCACAGGCCCGATCGGCGGCGCAATCCTCGAACAAGTTATTGAAAGCGCCAGCCACAGCTTCAGCGAATGTAAGTTCAGGGTCGGCGGTCGCCGGATAGACCCCATCAAGCACCGCCGATCGGACCAGATCGGGGTGGCGGCGCATGACCTCCAGGGCCAGCCGCGTACCATAGGAGACGCCATAGAGATTGACGCTGTCATACCCCAGGGCCCGAACAATATCAGCGACGTCATCAGCGCTGTTGCGCGTGTCGAACTGCTCAAGCGGAACGCCTTCACTCCGCAGACGCTGATAGCAGGCCCCCAAAGCAGCCAGTTCAGGCCCAATCAAATTGTCATCATAGTGAAGCAGATTCGGCAGGGTCTCGTCGAAGCGATGGAGTTCGGCGCAATCCAGGCTTGGTGCCGACAACCCGATGCCGCGCTGGTCGAACACGATGAAATCCCGGGTCCGTCGCATGGACGAAGAATCGTCCCACCAATAGCTGCTGTAATCGAGATGGTCGGGATAACCCGACTCAAAGGCCGGTCCGCCGGGTCCGCCTTCAAGATAGATTACGGGGTCGGGTGCCGGGTTGGGAGTCGAGGCGCGAAACACCGCGACGGCGAGATCGGCGCTGCCGGATGACGGGTCGTTGCGATCCAGCGGCACGGTGATGCGGTAACAATCGACACTCTGCAGCAGGTTGGAACTGACCCAGCAGTCGACTTCGCGAACGCCGACTTCAGCAGTGGCAGACGAGGCCATCAACAAGAATGCGGCAACCATTGTGGACAGTCTCATGATAGCTCCTGTCGCCCTCAGAAGGCGGTTGCTGCGAATTCAGAACGTCGTCAAAAATGCGGCGCCGGCGCCAAACTCCCGGCAGCGCGGCGCCGGCACACGGGCAGGGTCGGGCGTCACGATAAACCGCGCCGCTGCGATGGTCGCACAATCGTATGTGGCGGTGACGCCATGTCCTCCAGATTGAAAGACAAAGTGGCGGCTGTTGGACAGGGTCCGGGCCGCATCTTCGGCGTAATTCGCCGGTGTGATCGGGTCATAGCGACCGCTGAACAGCAAGGTCGGGATATCGCTCACCACCGGGCCCTCGTCAGAAAGCGGCGCACGCGCAACAGGCCAGACATCGCAGTAAGGAATGATCGACCAGCTCAGGGTCGCCGTGCCGTAGATGCCAAACGCCTCCGATTCGGTTTCCAGCAGATCCGGATCCAGCGTCGTTGCCTCGCGGCAACCGATGTTGACGAACACCCCTTCATCCATGCCGTCGGAGCCGAAACTTCCCGAGCCATAACTGTAGGTCAGAGCATCAAGGTCACGCCTTGCCATACCGACGACCAGCGGGATCACCGTCAGGGCATCGCTGTCATAAAGGTCCCCGATGAAGGACGACACAATCGCATCGCCATTGACCAGAACCGCATAACCCGGCTCCTCGGCATAAGGGTCGTAGAGCTCGAGCTCTCGGGGTTCCTCGTTCAGGTCGACGATCATCGCGTTGAACATGCTGGCCATGTTCGGCGCCAGCTTCGAGCACCGGCGATCAGCCTGGCAGTCTTCGAAGACATTGGAGAATGCGCCTGCGACTGCTCCGGCAAAATCGAGTTCATCGTCAATTGTGCCGGGATAAACCCCGTCGATCACAGTTGCGCGGACAAGGTCGGGATGGCGACGCATCACTTCCAGCGCCAACCTCGTGCCATAGGAAATGCCATAGAGATTGACGGTGTCGTAACCGAGTGCCTGGACGATATCGGCAACGTCGTCGGCGCTGTTGCGTGTGTCGAACTGCTCCAACCGCACGCCTTCTGCGACCAGACGTTCGTAGCATTTCCCGATCTCGTTCACCTCGCGCCGTTCCATCGGATAGTCATAAGGCGGGTAAAATGGAATCACCTGATCGAGTTCATGAAGCTCGGGGCAGTCCAGGTTGGGCAGCGACATGCCGATCCCGCGCTGATCGAACAGGATGAAATCACGGGTCCGGCGAAACGGTGCCGACTGACGCCACCAGTACTCGCTGTAGTCATCATAGGCCGGATAACCATCGGCGAAAGTCGGCGCGCCGGGCCCACCTTC
>JABIUG010000419.1 GCA_018700655.1 Rhodospirillaceae bacterium
TAATCCTGCCGTAACTCCCGCTTACTTCGTCACGTTGCGGTAGAACACCAGGTCGAAGTTCGACCCGGAGACAAAGCCTTCAACGTTGGTCCGTCGTGCGATCTGTTCGTTCTGCTGGAACATGACGGCAAACGGCGAAACACGCTGATGCAGGCGCTGCAGCGCGTTGTAGAGACCTTCGCGAAGTTCGACATCGGACTCGTTGCGTGCGGCAATCGCGAGCGCATTGATGCCGGGATCCTGCCAGCCGTTACGCCAGGCAAGAACACCCGTGAGCTGGGCTTCTTCGCTGTTGTCGGGGTTGAGCGCGAAGCTGTCGGCATTCGAATGCGGATCGACATAGTCCGGCGACCAGCGGGCCAGGATCAGGCCATGGCGACGGGCACGATACTTCGGCCAAAGTGCTGAACCATCCTGCGGAATGATCTCGGCCACGACACCGGCCTGGGCCAGGGTCTGCTGCATGGATTGTGCAATTTCCATGTAGGGCGAGGTGTTGAGGGTATCGATCGTCATCTCGAATCCATCGGGATAACCGGCTTCGGCGAGCAGCGCCTTGGCCCGCTCGACATTGAGCGAGAACGGCTTGTCATCGGCCGAGGCCCACAGACCCGACGGCCAGAACGACTGATGGATGATGAACTGACCCGCAAGGAAGCTGTCGGCCATGCCCTGATAATCGATCAGGTAACGCATCGCCTGCTGGACCTTGGGCTGGCCCAGGATCTCGTTGGTCGTGTTCATCGCCATATAGACGAGCGATGCCTTGGGATAGAAATCGACCACGACATCGCTGTTGCCGTCGAGACCGTTGATCTGGTCGGGCGTCAGCGTGCGTGCCATGTCGATATCACCCTGCTCCAGCAGCAACCGCTGGGCGGCAGGCTCGGGCAGATGGCGCACGATGACCCGTGTCATGGCAGGTGCGCCATGGCGATAGTCGGGGTTGGACTGCAACACGACCGATTCGTTGGATTTCCACTCGACCAGGCTGTAGGCGCCCGAACCGGCGCTGTGGTTCTTCAGCCAGCCGTAACCCCAGTCGCCATCGACCTCATGTTCCATCACGACCTTCTCGTCGACCACCGAAGCGATACCGGCCGAAAGGGCGTTGAGCACCAGCGCGGGCGAGAAGTCTTCGGTGATGGTGAGCGTGAAGGTGTCGTCATCGACCGTGGTGATCAGATCGTCGACATTGTCAGCTGACCAGCCGAACTGGGTCAGGATGAAAGCCGGCGTCTTGTTGAGATGCACGGCGCGGCGCAGCGAATAAACCACGTCCTGGGCACGCACGGGATTGCCGGAATGGAAGGTCTGGCCCGGACGCATCTGGAAGGTGATGGTCTTGCCGTCCTCGGAGAACTCCCAGCTTTCGACGACACCGCCGACCAGCGTGGAAAGATCTTCGGGCTCGAACATCATGACGCGGTCATAGATGTTTGCGATGAACTCGCCTGCGGAAAGCTCGAACACCTCGGCCGGATCAAACGTGATGATATCGTCGATCCGCATGCCCTGGACGAGCATGTCGTCGGGCGTCGAGGCGGTGGCCGGTGCCGGCGCGTTGGCCGTGAACGCCACGCCCCCGGCCAGCGCCATCGCCAGCGCGGTTTTCTTCCAATTGAAAGTCATGTCTGTTTCTCTCCCTGGTTGCGATCAGCCGGGCACGCCTGGTTGCCGCTACCTTGTTTTGTTAAACGCCCGACCGATGGATCAACCGGGATTTGCGCTCCCCCGGAACGCCACCGCCGTCTTCCATGTCTGGTTGCAGCGGTTGTTTGATCCTGTGCCCTTTGTTGGAACCCGTCAACGGGATCCGGCCCAGCATCTCCCCGTCATGGCCCGTTTGGCACCGTCACCCCTCGCCCCGGCGGGGAGAGAGCAACGAAGGCCCGGTGAGGCGCAGCCGAGCCCCGGCCGTAGTCGGGTGAGGGGGAACGGTGGCGCGGCGCACCCTGCCACCATCGACCCTCACCCCGGCCCTCTCCCGTTCCCGGGAGAGGGAGAAGGAGACGAGCGACGTGGCATGGTGATCCCTCGCCCCGGCGGGGAGAGGGCAACGCAGGCCCGGTGAGGCGCAGCCGAGCCCCGGCCGCAGTCGGGTGAGGGGGAACGACGGTGTGGCGCGCTCAGCCGCCATCGACCCTTACCCCAACCCTCTCCCGATCCCGGGAGAGGGAGAAGAGCGTCCCGGGAGAGGGGGAAGGCACAGCCTCTTGTTGCCAGCCCCGGCTGCTTGGCCGAAACTGGCGTTGCCGGTTCCCGGCGTGCTTCTAACCGTTGAGACCTCCATCCGTTAAGGACCCCCTGTGAAGCTTGAGACCGTGACCCATGTCCCGGCGGGGCCGCGGCGTGTTGAGCTTGTCATCATTCTTGGCCTGCTCACCGCCTTTGCCCCGCTTTCGATCGACATGTACCTGCCGGCCTTCCCGACGCTGACCCGTGCGCTCGCCACCGATGACGCCATGGTCCAGCTTTCGCTCGCCTCGTTTTTCATCACCTTTGCTTCGGGCCAGGTGCTGTTTGGCCCGCTTTCGGACCGTTACGGTCGCCGCGCGCCGCTCTATGGCAGTCTCACGCTGTTTGCCGCAGCTTCGGTCGGCTGTGCGCTCGCTGACGACATCACCGCCCTGATCGGCTTTCGTTTCCTGCAGGGTTTCGGCGCTTGCGCCGGCGGGGTGATCGCGCGTGGCGTGGTCCGTGATCTGTTCGAGCGCAACGAGGCCGCGCGTATCTTCTCGGCCCTCATCCTGGTGATGGGTGCGGCCCCGATGTTTGCCCCGCTGCTAGGCGGCAAGCTGCTGATCTGGGCTGACTGGCGCGCGATCTTCTGGTGCCTCGCCGCAATCGGCATGGTCTGCCTGGCCGCGGTGATCTGGCGCATGCCCGAAACCCACAAGGCAGAACACATCCAGTCGCTCCACCTCGGGCGCATCGTGCGGACCTATTGCATGCTGCTGGGTGACATGCGCTTTCTGGCTTATGCCCTGATCGGCGGGCTCGCGCTGGGCGGCATGTTTGCCTATATCGCGGGCTCGCCCTTTGTCTTCATCGATATCTTCGGTATGGCGCCCGACGACTACGCCGTGATCTTCGGGCTCAATGCCTTTGGTTTGTCGCCCTGGCCCAGGTCAACGGCCGCCTGATCCCACGCTTCGGCCCGGCGCGCCTGCTCAGCATCGGCACCGCACTCTGCGCCGCAGGCAGCCTTGCCCTGGTGCTGGTCGCCGTGACGGGCTGGGGCGGCATCCCCGGCTTTGTCGCCCCGCTGGTGATCGCGATCTCCGCGCTTGGCCTGATGCTGCCCAACACCTCGGCCATGGCGCTGGCCCACTTCCCCACCGTGGCGGGAAGCGCCTCGGCCCTGCTGGGCTGCATCCAGTTCACCTGCGCCGCCATCGCCGCCGCCCTGATGGGCGCCATCCAGACCGAAAGCACCGTGCCCGTGGCGCTGATGATCGCGGGCGGGGCGGTGCTGGCGGCTGGGGTCAGGTGGGGGTTGGCGCGGGTGAGTGAACGCTCCCACCTTGACACCCCGCCCCATCGCCCCTATCTCTCCGTCCATGAACGCGACCGGGACATTGGCTCTAGGCCTAGCTCTAGTCTGATCGGCGCCTCGCAGAGAGGTGCCGGCTGCTTTGCCGTGTCCCCTCATCAAGCGTTGTCGATCCCATGTTCCAGACCCTTCCATCCTCTTCTGCTTTGTTTGCCGTGGCACCCGTTGTCCGTTACGAACCCTATTGCTTTGACCGGCGACTAACGTGCGGGTCCGCCGCGCCGCCTGGCGCCAGCGGGCCGTTTGACGTCTGAGCCGATCAAAAGAGGCGCTGTGCGCCGATGTTTCGAAGGAATTGCGTTATGGCACGACCCCAATCCGTTACCCCCAAACCCATGCCCCACAGCCGCTACCGCGCCTATGAGCCGGTCGCCCTGCCCGAGCGGACCTGGCCCGGCGCCGTGATCACGCAGGCGCCGATGTGGTGCAGTGTTGATCTGCGCGACGGCAACCAGGCACTGATCGAGCCGATGGGGCCCGAGCGCAAGCGGCGCATGTTCACGACGCTGGTGGAGATGGGTTTCAAGGAGATCGAGATCGGTTTCCCGAGCGCATCCCAGACCGATTTTGATTTCGCCCGCGAGCTGATCACCCAGGAGATGATCCCCGAGGACGTCACCATCCAGGTGCTCACGCAGGCGCGCGAGCCGTTGATCCGGCGCACCTTCGAAGCCTGCGAGGGCGCGGACCGGGTGATCGTGCATCTCTACAACTCGACCTCGACGCTGCAGCGCCGCGTGGTGTTTGGTTCCGATCAGGAGGGGATCAAGACGATCGCGACCGACGGCGCCAAGCTGTGCCGTGAGCTGGCCGAAGCCCAGCCCGGACCGCGCTGGCGTTTCCAGTATTCGCCCGAAAGCTTCACCGGCACGGAGCTCGACTATGCGGTCGAGGTCTGCGAGGCGATCATGGATGTGTGGGAGCCCACGGCCGACAACCGCACGATCTTCAACCTGCCCGCCACGGTCGAGATGTCGACGCCGAATGTTTATGCCGACCAGATCGAGTGGTTCCTGAAAAACATCAAAGACCGCGAGAAGATCATCCTGTCGCTCCACCCCCATAACGACCGGGGCACCGGTGTCGCCGCGGCCGAGCTTGCGGTGATGGCAGGTGCGGACCGGATCGAAGGCACGCTGTTTGGCAATGGTGAGCGCACGGGTAATGTCGATCTCGTCACGCTGGGGCTCAACATGATGACCCAGGGGATCGACCCCAGGCTCGACTTCAGCGACATCAACAACCTCATCAACGTTGCCGAACACTGCAACCGCCTGCCCGTTCATCCGCGCCACCCCTATGCCGGCGATCTTGTTTTCACGGCCTTTTCAGGTTCGCACCAGGACGCGATCAACAAAGGCCTGAAGGCGCTGGAGCAGGCCAATTCCGATACCTGGGAAGTGCCGTATCTGCCCATGGACCCCAAGGATGTGGGGCGCTCTTACGAGGCGATCATCCGGGTCAACAGCCA
>JABIUG010000420.1 GCA_018700655.1 Rhodospirillaceae bacterium
ATCTGGTGCACCGGCGTGCTCTATCACAATCCCGAGCAGCTCCGGATGATCGCCCGCCTGTTCGACTGGACCGCAGCCGGCGGTCACCTCGTGTTGGAAACCGCAACCGCCCGCCGTTTCCCGACGCGCGACCTTCCCTGCGTCGAAATCTGGCACGGCGTCCCCAGGGAAGACATGCACAAGCTTCATCTGGCGGGCCACATCACGCATCTTCCTTCGCGCAGTGCCGTTGCAGCCTGGTGCGCCATGGCCGGTTACAGCGACGTCCAGCATTCGCGATGCCACAGGAAGCAGGCCTTCAGCCTGTCGCGCAATCGGGCGGCTTTCGTCTGCCATCGAGACAGCCAGGCGACGGCCAACGCCTACTATCGCCATACCGACGAAAACTTCCCGATCGGCCGCGCCATCTGAATGACGGGCGCTCACGCTGCGGCCTCGTGATCGACCGGCAGGCTATCGAGGTGGGTGGCACGCCAGCGCTCGAACATCGCGACTGCCCAGAGGGCATTGGCATGATGCCAGCCTCCCGACAGGTGCTGGCGCCAGAGAAGCTGGACGGAATCGGCGCGCAACACACCTGATTCGGCAAGTCCCTTCGAAGCAAACAGATCCCCCGCCCAATCGTGCAACGGCCCGCGCAACCAGTCACCGACCGGGGGCGAAAACCCCTGTTTGGGCCGCTCGGTCAGGTGTTCGGGCACATGGCGGGCCAGAATCCTGCGCAACGGCAGTTTGCCGCAGCCATCCTGCAGCAACATCCAGCTGGGCAGGCGGAAGGCAAACTCGGCGATGCGGTGGTCGAGCAAGGGTGCACGCACCTCAAGCGAAACGGCCATGGAAGCCCGGTCGACCTTGGTCAGGATATCGTCGGACAAGAAGGTCGCGGCATCCATCGCCTGCATGCGCGAGAGCGGATCGGGCACTTCGCCCTCAAGGGTAAGGTCCCAGACCATGCCGCGCGGTTCGCGCCCGCCGGTGACACCGGCAAGCGGTCGCCGCCAGGCGCTAACGACACGCCGGTAGAGGTCATCGGTGCTGCGCGCGTCGACCAGCCCGGCATAGTGATGGAGCCTGGTGCCGAGATCGCCTCCCACGGGCGTCCTGTGAAGAACGCCAGCGGCCATTGCCCGCAACGGCCGCGGCCAGCGCCGGAAGCGTTCATGGGCGTCGAGAATCCAGGGATAGCGGCTGTAACCGGCGAACAGCTCATCGCCGCCATCACCGGCGAGCGCCACGGTGACATGCTCGCGCGCCAGCTTGCTGACCAGAAAGGTCGGCACCATCGAGGCATCAGCGAACGGTTCGTCAAAGCGTGCCGCGACATCGTCGACATGTTCCAGCACCGATGATGCCGGCAGTTTAAACTCGGTGTGGTCTGTCCCCAGATGTTCGCAGACCGCGCGGGCGTGCGGGCCCTCGTCCCAGCGACCATCGTCGAACGAAATCGTGAAGGTCTTGACCGGACGATCCGACAACGCAGCCATCTTGGCGGTGATCAGCGATGAATCGACACCACCGGAGACAAAGGCGCCCAGCGGCACATCGGCGACCATACGTTCGCCTACCGCCATCTCGATCAGGCGATCGAGTTCGTCATGGGCCTCATCGACCGTGCCCGTGAAGGGATCGTCGGCACCGGCACCGGCAATCTCGCGGATACTCCAGTAGCGTCGTTCCTCGGCTTCGTCGTGCGCGCGGAACTCCAGCACGGTCCCCGGCTCAAGCTTGTGCACGCCCTGCAGAATGGTCCGTGGCGCCGGCACGCAGGCATGACGCAGATAAAGGCACAACGCATCGCGATCGATCCCGCGCGGCGTCCAGGAAAGCTGCAGGAGCGCAGTCAGTTCCGAGGCAAAAGCCAGCCTGCCGCCGCTACTGCTCCAATAAAGCGGCTTTTTACCCAAACGATCACGCGCCAGCGTGAGCGTGCGGCTCTGAGTGTCCCATAGCGCCAGAGCGAACATCCCGGCGGCACGCTGAAGTGCACGCTCGAGGCCCCATTGGGCGCAGGCCTCGACCAGAACTTCGGTATCGCTGTGACCACGGAACGAAACACCACCAACTCGCAGGTCCGCGGCGATCTCCCGGTGATTGTAGATTTCGCCGTTATAGGCGATGACGTAACGGCCGCAGGCGCTGGTCATCGGCTGATGGCCGGCCGGGCTGAGATCGATGATCGCGAGGCGTCGATGACCCAGCGTCGCAACGGCATCCGACCAGACACCCTTATCATCGGGCCCGCGATGTTCCAGTCTGTCGATCATTGCCCCGACAGCGCGTTCGCGCGCGTCGGGCGCCATCGCCGCATTCCAGTCGACCAGGCCTGCCAGGCCACACATCAGATGTTACTCACCATGGAATCTGGTTCGCCAGCATCAGGTCCGGCCGCCGCCAGATCCGGCGCGCAGCGGCAATCTCGCGACGTCGACCGTGAAGTTCGTCGATCAGGTCGAGGTAACCCGCTGCCATGCGCCGGGCCGTGTAGCCATAACCCGTGATTGCCTGACGGTGGGCCTGATAGCGCTGCATCATCTGGCCCAGCGCGCCATGGAAACTCGCGACGTCGTCGAACATCTCGCCAAACCCCTTGCAGTATTCCGGCAGGGCTCCAGAGTTGCGGTAGACCAGCGGCAGGCCACACAACGCACCTTCGATATGGTGCATCCCGGCCGGTTCGTTGCGCGAACCCGTGACATAGACATGATGCGAAGCCAGTTCGGCAGCCAGTGCATCGCCGTCAAGCGGGGCAACGTGGCGGCTGTTCTCGAAAGTGAATCCGGGTGGCAGGTTACCGACATAGGTGAAGCTCAGACGATCCTTCCAGGTCTCCGTTCCCAGAAGGCGGTCGATGTCCTGATAAATATCGAAGCCCTTCATCAGGCTCGCACCCCAATGATGAGTCACCATTTTCAACGGTTCGCGCCCGTCCCAGGGAACATTGCGGTCGGCCCGGAAGACCGTTTCATCGCCACCGTTGAGCACGACCGACCATTCGCCGTTTCGCCACAGATCGAGATCGCGCAGCCATGATGCGATGAAAACCGTGTGATCGGCGGCATAGTTGGCCAGACGCAGGCGCCAGTTCATCGAGTGCGTGCCCTTGCGTTCATCGCACTCATTGATGCGGTGGATCACGACGGCCTCGGGCCTGCGCGCGAGATAGTTGAGGCAGGCACCAGCGGCAAACGAGATGTTGGAGCTGCGGCTCCTGGGGTCGGTCAGGAACAGGACGTCGATATCAGGGTCACCGAGATCGTAGACGACCGCGTCGCCGCGCTCTTCGAGTGCTGCGGCAAGTGACTTGGCAAAACGGTTGCCGCCACCCCAGGCGCCATCCTGCACGTGATACCCGATCGCGACCTTCATGTGCGCGCCAACCCGACCAGTGCTTCGAGGCCGTCATCCATGCGCGCCAACGGGAACTCCCGCAACGTCACGCCACGGGCTGCCGCACCCAATGCCACAGCCAGATCTGGATCGCCCAGGATACGGCCGACGGCCTCGCCAATCGCACCGGGGTCACCCGGCGGGACCAGCAGGCAATGTTCACCGTCGCGATAGAGACCGGGCGACCACAGGCCCTTGATATCTGTCAGCACAACCGGCTTGCCACAGGCCATGGCCTGCAGACAGACGCTGTAGCCGGTCGGCTGAAAGACATCCTGGAGCGCCACGACAACGACCGACGCCTGACGATAGAGCCGGCGCAGGCCAACATCATCGAGCGGGCTCTTGAAGTAGTGCCCGGCCAGGACTTTCACGTTGGGACGATCCGCCGGGACTGTCACCGGCAGGCGTGTCACGATGTGCACAGGTGCAGCAATCGGCGCGGCAACAAGTGTTGCATAGTCACGGCTGGGGTCGGAACCGACCGAAAGGAGAAACGGCACGTCGGGAACGTCCTCCTCGCCCGGCACCCAGAAGTCGGTATCGATGCCGAACGGGAAAACACTGGTGCGTTCCGGGGCCAGACCATAGCGGCGGATCGCTTCACTGCGATCACCGGGGCCAAAGAAGCCGATGTGATCGAGACCTGAAAGAGCCCGCGCGACATAACCGCCACTCAACAGGTGGCCAAACGCAGGCATCCGGTTTTCGATATCGGAGAGCCCGTGGAACAGGCCGACTGCAAACGGATGGTCGCGTTCGCTGCGCATGACATCGCCCAGGGTCAGGCTGAAATGATCGGTAAAACTGATCATGGTCGCAGCGTCACGCCAATCGGGCTCAAGTTCCCGCAGGACATGCTGGCGGCGGGAAAGCCCGGTCAGACGGCTCATCAGGCGTTCGCAACCATGAACAAGGCGACCTGAAAAACCATCATACGCACCATCGGTCTGCTGGAACCGGGCATCGTGGCCACGCTCGACCAGGCCAAGGAAACCGTAGAAGAAATCTCGCGGTGACCGTCCTTCGGCCATATCGGCAAGACGTGTGTCGAACCGGCCTTTGGTCAGGCACTGGATCGCGGCGGGACCACGGCCCAGGCGCAATGCCGCTTCAACCGGAACCCTCACGCGAACTCCCTGCGATACCACTCGGCCATGCGCCCGATACCTTCTTCCAGCGAAACTGTCGGCACAAAACCGGGCACGGCCTGAAGCAATCGGGCCGGATCGTTGCTTTTGACGAAACGACCCTCGGGTTTGCTCGTATCGGCAATCAGTTCGGGCGAAAGGCCCGCAACGCGGCAGATCGTTTCGACCAGTTCGCGAACGGTGACTGTTTCGGCCATGCCGATGTTGACCGGCCCGTCATGCCAGGCTGTTTCGACAAGGCGGCGCATGATCGCCGCGCAATCGGCGGCATGGAGATAGGTCCGGCGTTGCTCGCCCGAACCCCACATGACGACCGGATCCTCGCCATCCATTGCCTTCTTGACCAGCATCGGAATCGCTTGGCTGCTGGTTCCCTGCCATGCATAACGTTCGCCATAAATGTTGAACGGACGCACGATGGTGCAGGCAATCCCGGTCTCGCGCGCCATGATGGCGGCCTTCTGCTCGAGGAACCGTTTGGCCCAGCCATAACCCCAGTTCGCGATCTCCGGCTCACCATCGAACAACGGCAACTCGCCCACCGTATCGGGCCCATCGTCGCGATGAACGCAGGAAGACGAAGCAACCAGAACATGGCTCGGACGCAGGCGCGCCAAAGCATCAAGCACGTTGTTGGTGATTGCCTCGTTGTGCTGGAGAATTTCCCAGTGACGCCCGGCGCCATGGCCAACGCCAAAGGCCCGGCTGGCGAGATGGAACACGACATCGCAGCCCTCCAGCGCATCGGCCGCAGTTCCGGCAATCTCAAGATCGACTTCACGGGTTTCGACCGCCTTGCCATGGTGCGCCAGGTTTTCCCGGCGACCCTTGGAGAAGTCATCCACCACGACCACCCTGGCTTCCAGTGCAAGGAGGTCATCGACCAGGAAGGAGCCGATCAGGCCGCCGCCACCAGTCACGGCACAGGTGCGTCCGGAAAGAGGTTGCGTCATGGGGCAAATCCAGAGGGCAACTCGATATCGAGATTCACCGGGCCTATGCCGACCTCCAGAAACACGCCTGCAGAGACCAGACGCGTGACTTCGGACGGGATGGTCGTATTTCGGTTGGGAGTGGTTTCGTAGCCGTAAATCGCCGCCCTGGTAATCCCGGGCAAGGCGGCCAGGCGTTGCAGCAGCCGTCTCGTCGACAACACGTTGAAATGCAGGGGATGTTCAGCGGTTCCGGCATGAGACCGGGTGATATCGATAATGTCGTCGTCGAGCATCGAAAGCTTCATGTCGAACAGGATGTAGCACCGCGACCACGCAATCATACGATCGATCAGCGCGGCAAAGCGTGGCTCGTGTTGCATAACGCCGGTCGCATTGACCAGATCGAACACATCCTCAACATCCAGATCCAGCGCATTGCCGTGATGGAAGGTGCCATGCGGGTAACAGAGTGCCATCCATCGTCGAGGCCGACACCGCAGGCTTTGAGCAGTGCCAGTGACGCGGTCAGGTCAGCTTCCAGTGCCACATCATCAAGCGTCGTCATGCGCCGGTGACAGGCGCCGTGACTGCCGATCGCCATTCCGGCATCGAGCATCCGGGTGATATCGGAACGGTCAAGATAGAGTTCGTCCGCAAAGGCACGAGCGTCATCGCTGACGTGGCATGCGAACAGATGCGCAATAATCGTTTCACGCTGTACACCCGGCAGCCCCTGCTGCAGGACGCCTTTCACGAACCTGGTCTCGGCGTCATCCCATCGTCCCGGCGTAAGCCAGGCCTCCCGTAGCGTCTCCAGAGACGGGGTCGCGTCATCCCGGTGCTCCTCGATCAAACCACAGAGGTCGTCGGCAAGACCAGCACGGTCATCGTTGGCAGCGATCACGAACTGGATAGCGTTGACCTCCAGCAATGCGCGATGGGCAACGGCATCCGCCGAAGGAAAGAACGCACCGCGCCAACCACGCCGGACAAGTGCCGGCAAGACGACATCGACATGATCGCGATAGCCATCATCGAAAGTCAGCAAGCATGCCTGTTCGGGCAATGGTGGCCCTCCGTTCAGACAAACCATGACGTCATCCAGGCCGACGACACTGTAACCCGCAGCGATCCGGTCGAGCTGTTGTTCAAAGTGCCCGACATCAAGCGCTGCAAGACGCGGAAATCTGCTCGCCGCCAGGTCGCGCACATAATGATTGGCCACAATCGTCAGCACGATGCTGCCCAGCGCTCGCCAAGGCGTTCGTACAAGGGGGCGAGTTCGGCCGTAATCGTCGCGGCCTCCTCGTCGCTCAGGATGCTGCGCCACTGACCGACGGAATCGGTAAAGATGGGGCGCGCAAGAGAACGGTTGGTGTGGCTGTCGCGGCCGGTCACCCGTTTAACCGTCTCCCGCTCGCGGTGAGTGGCACAAAGATCGATCTCAGCCACATCCGCATGCCAGGGTTCGTCCAGGCCGGAAAGAAGTGCTGCCATCGCGGTACCGGTTGATCCGACCAGGTCACTATAGTCAATTTCGAGATAACCCGATCCACTGCCCCGGCCCAACCGATCCCCAAGAGCATCCCAGACACGCTGTGCCGCGGCCAGGAAGGCCAGCAGGTCATCGCCACGCTTGTCAG
>JABIUG010000421.1 GCA_018700655.1 Rhodospirillaceae bacterium
CCTCAGTTAAAGGTAGATTGTATACGTGTTACTCACCCGTCCGCCACTCGTCATCAAGAGCAAGCTCTTATGTTACCGTTCGACTTGCATGTGTTAGGCACGCCGCCAGCGTTCGTTCTGAGCCAGGATCAAACTCTCAAGTTTGATGTTGAAGCTTTCGCTTCATCCGGCCCGAACATATATTCACGTGTTCGATCACGCTCAAAAGAATCTTTTAGGGATTCTAGTGATTGACTTGATTCGGGTCTTTCGACCCTAACAAGATGCGTGACCGTACACTTACATGTACGAGCGGTTATGGTGCACCGCCGCCCACGCATCTCTTCCATCTCTTCACTTGTCAAATAGCTGGCCGCAAAAAGCAGCCCCCGCCGCCGGTCTCCCTAGTAGCGGGGAGCGGGTTATAGCCAGACCCCGCGAACCTTGTCAAACACCTTCCTTAACTTTTTTGAAGAAAGTTTCCGAGGGCCGGAAAGGCAATCATTTACTCGGCCTAACTCATTGAAACAAAGCAATGTTTTGGTGAACACGTTGCTGCGTTGACAAGCGGCAACGTGTTCACCAAGTTAGCCCCCGGGCCTAAACATGGCCCACAAAACTGCGGCCCAGAAGGACTCGAGCCCTTTCAGCGCGCCTGTTTCATGGATTGAGGAGACCGCGATGGTGCGGCGATTTGCCGTCTTTACCCTGGCGGGTGCCGTTACAGCGGTCGCCGCGACACTGACTATCGCCTCAATGGGCGGCCCCGGGATCGCGTGGGCCCAGGATGGAGACAGTGCAGCGGACGCCACATCCCTGGGCGGCTCGGACGACGGGTCCCTCGCTTTCTCAATGCCCGCGGCCAGGCCGATGACCTCTTCGACGCTGGGTCTGTTCGATAACATCGAGACGGGCGGCGGCTGGATCACGGGTTCGGCGCTTTCCATGGAGACCTTCCAGGTCAGCCAGGGCGACACGCTGATCGATCTTCTGGTCTCTGCCGGCAGCAGTGAAAATGATGCCGATGGTGCAATTGATGCGCTCGAACAGATATATGACCCGCGCCGGCTTCAGATCGGTCAGGTCGTCACCGCAGTCTTTCGTGCATTGGACGACGATACCGGTGAACTGGCGGCCGTCACCATTGCGCTCGACGAGGCCGACTATGTCGTTGCCAGCCGCACACAGGACGGCGACTACTTTGCCGAACGGATCGATGAGCCTCTCAGCGATGCGCTGCTCGCTCCGGTACCGGCTGCAACCACATCGGTTTCGGGCAACAGCCTCACAACACAGGATTTCGAAGTTCGTCGCGGCGATACGCTGATCCGCCTCGCGGTGCGTGCCGGCGCGACCCGGGCCGAGGCCGGCCTGGCGATCGAGGCTCTGACCCTTCTGGTCGATGCCACGGCGCTGCAGATTGGCCAGCAACTTCAGGTGACGTTCAGAGGGAGCGGTACCCAGGCCGACCTGGCAGCACTCAGCCTGCAGACGGGCGACGAACAATATGTCATTGCCGAACGCCAGGCCTCAGGAAGCTTTGACGCCTATCGTAACGACCGGCCCTTCAGTGAAGCGACCATTATCGCGCCTGCCGGGGACCTTGATCTCGCCGCGGCAATCGAAACCCTGCGCCAGTCGGGTGCGCAGGTCGACCGGATGACCATCGCCCAGGGCGACACGCTGATGGACCTGATCGTCCAGGCCGGCGCAACCATCACCGAAGCCCATGAGGCTGCCCGAATCATGGCACGCCATTTCGACCCCCGTCGGTTGCAGATCGGCCAAAGGGTCTTTCTCATCCAGACCGCCGGGCCAGCCGGATCCGGCCTCACTGTTCTTGGCATGGTCGTTCTGGATGCCGGCGACGATGGATTGGTTGCCGTGACACGCCTGCCCGACGAGGGCGGCTTTGAAGGCACGCGCATCACCGATATTCAACAGATCGTTCTGGTCACACCAACGGAAACGCCGAAACCGGAAATTGTCGACAACTCAGCAGAGAGGTCTGACGACGAAGCCGAAATTCCAGAGTTGGTCGACGTCACCGATTTTGGCCGTGGCCTGCGCGTCGCGCTTCTGGAAATGCAGTCGGGTGATACGCTGATGTCCCTGCTGCTCGATGCCGGCGCCGCGCGGGTCGATGCCGACCAGGCCATTCGCGCCCTGCGTCCCCATTATGATCTGGGACGCATGCAGATCGGGCAGGAAATCCGTGCAGCATTCGAAGATCACAATGGTGATGGCGAACTGCTGATCGCGGTCAGTATCGAAATCAAAGACAACCTGTTCGTTCAAGCCGACCGCCAGGGCGATACTTTCATTGCCGGGCGCACCAGCACGCCTGTCAACCCGGCCTATGCCACAGCCTTCCGTTCAATCCCCCCGGTCGCCGATATCGATGAACTGATACGGCCGGTCGATGAAGGAGAAGCAGCCGAGATCACGACAGAAGCCGAGCCCGAAGCCGAGATCGAACTGGCAGCGGTCAAGCCGGACGCCGAGATCGAGGAAGCGCCTGCTCCTGTTTCAGAAATTGAGGGACTGCTGGAACTTTCACCCCAGGCCGAACAGGCGTGGTTTACCGTTCAGGAAGGCGACTCCATTGCCAGCCTTCTGCGGATCCTGACACCCAATGGCCACGAAATCGGCCTTGTAGTCGATGCCCTGGCCCAGCAGGTCGACCTCGTCAATCTGGAGCCCGGCAACGAGATGGTCGTCATCAGCGACGGCGGGAACACAGCCAGACAGATCATCGCGTTATCGCTAGACCATCCCGACGGCGGCACGATCGCGGTCGTGCTTCAGCGCGACGGCGGTTATGGCGTGCGTCGCGCCAGCAGCCATATCGATCTCGCCGATTTCACGCTTGTCCCCGCATCGACAGAACTCGCCGAAAGCGAAGTCTGGCCCGAACAGGAAACCGGCCTCACGATCGAGACATTCGAGATCGCTGCCGGCGGCACCCTGATGAAGGGCCTGCTCGATCTGGGGATCGACACGGTTGAGGCTGACCGTGCCATCGACTCTCTGCGCGAGGTGTTTGACCCGCGCAGCATTCGGGCCGGCCAGATCGTCGAAGTCACGATCGATGGCGACGGTCTGCAGAACATCACCATGACACCGCGTGCCGGAGAACGGGTCGAAGTCGCACGCGACAGCGAAGGGTTCCAGTCGCGGCTGGTCGAACTGGCGTTGGAACTCGAGCTCAAAGCTGCCGTGGGCCACATTGAAAGCAGCCTCTATCAGGCAGCACTCGATGGCGGCGTGCCACCGGCCGTTCTGGCCGACCTGATCCGTGCCTACAGCTTCGATGTCGATTTCCAGCGCGAGATCCAGCAGGGCGACAGCTTCCAGGTTCTATATGAAGAGTTCGTCGACGAAGACGGCAACACGGTGCGTTACGGCCCGCCGCTTTATGCCACGCTCAATGTGTCGGGCGTGACCTTGCCGATCTATCGCTTCACCCCGTCGAGCGGTTTCATCGACTACTTCAACGACAACGGCGAGAGCGTCCGCAAGGCGCTGATTCGCACGCCCATCGACGGCGCCCAGATCACCTCGAACTTCGGCATGCGCACGTTGAGTGGCTATACCCGTATGCACAAAGGGCTCGATTTCGGCGCACCAAGCGGCACACCGATCGTGGCGGCGGGCGATGGCGTGATCGAACAGCTCGGCTGGTTTGGTGGCTATGGCAACTACATCCGTATCCGCCACAGCAGCACCTACAAGACGGCCTATGCCCATATGAGCAGTTATGCTAGCGGGCTGGCCGATGGCAGCCGTGTGCGCCAGGGCCAGACGATCGGTTATGTCGGCAGCACCGGGAACTCGACCGGTCCCCACCTTCATTACGAAGTCATGGTCAACGACGAGCAGATCAACCCGCTCGATGTCCGCCTGCCTTCAGGCGAGATCCTGGAAGGCGACGAACTCAATCAGTTCTATGTCGAACGCGATGCGCTTGATGGCCTCTTTGCCATGCAGCTTGACGAGCAGCTCGTTGCCAGCGGCAACTAGCGCGGATCATAACCACACGGAAACACTTCATGGTTCCGTGTGGTTATGTGAATCCGCTCGATTTCATAGAGTCAGAGCAACTTCACAGGTTCATGCGCAGTCGCGAAGCGATTCCACATGAACCTGATTTGCTCTGATTTCCTGACCGACGGCCCAGAGGACGCTGCCGCAACGATCATCCTGGCACATGGTGCCGGTGCGCCTGCCGACAGCGACTTCATGAACGAGGTCGCCATCGGCCTGGCAACCGCCGGCCACCATGTCCTGCGCTTCGAGTTCCCCTATATGGCCCAGCGCCGCATTGACGGTAAACGCCGTCCACCGGACCGCCAGCCCGTGTTGCTGGAGTACTGGCGTTCGGTCATCGCCCAGGCCGGCAATCCGAAACATCTGGTGATAGGCGGCAAATCGATGGGCGCACGCATGGCAAGCCTGGTCGCAGACGAAACCGGCGTTGCCGGTGTTGTCGCCTGTGGCTTTCCCTTCCATGCACCCGGCAAACCACCCGGCGCCAGGCTCGATCACCTGACCTCGCTGGCCACGCCCTCACTCCTTGTTCAGGGTACCCGCGATGCCCTTGGCAGCAAGGAAGACGTCGCCGGCTACGATCTTGCGCCCAGCATCGCCTTTCACTGGATCGAGGACGGCGACCACAATCTCAAGCCGCGCAAGAAAAGCGGGCTGACCCATGAAGAAGCCATGGCCGATGCAATTGCTGCGGCGGCAGATTTCACCCAACGCATGGCAGGCTGAATAACCACACATCCTGTAGTGCTTTGACACGGTGATTTCAGCGGTGATAAGCCGAGCACTGCACTGCAAGGGCGGGAACATGCTCAAGAACCTGATCGTCATCGACGACTTCTACGGCGAGCCGATGAAGGCACGCGAGTACGCCATGAAGATGGAATATCCCGACCCCGGGCCGGACGTGCATTACCCCGGACGCAATTCCAAACAATCGATGGCCTGGCCACAAATGGACCAGATGTTCAGCCAGATCGTGGGTGAACCGCTTGAACGGCGTGGCAATCTGCCGCATGGCTTCTGCCGCATCTCGCTGGCAGGCAATGCACGAACCGGCTGCGGCGTTCATGTCGACCCCGGCTGCACCTGGGCTGGAATCATCTTCCTGACCCTCGACGAACACTGCCAGGACGGGCTGGGTTTTTACCGCAATCGAAAGTTCGGCACCGATCGCGCGCCGCTCAACGATCAGGAAGCCCAGGATATTTACGGATGCGAGACCCAGGACGAGGTCATGACCATGCTGACGCCGATCGAAGGCTCCGACAAACGCCCGTTTGACGGAACGACCGGCATGGAGGACTGGGAACGCACCCTGTTCGTCTCGATGAAGTTCAACCGGCTAGTGCTGTTCCGCTCGTGGATGTTTCATGCGGGCGGCCAGGATTTTGGCGATACCATAGAGAACGGCCGCTTCGTCCAGCTCTTCTTCTGGCAATCGCCTGAGACAACTTAGAGTCCGTCTGAAGTCAGCCTAGATCGCGGGGGTCCTCGACGAAGGTGTGAATCTCGTCATGTTGCGGTGTGGCTGTCAGTACCGTGACACCAGCCTCGGAGCGGAACCGGTGCCAGCAGGCCCGGGGCACCACCACCAGCATACCGGCATCCAGGTTCAGCGTCTGTTTCTCGCCCTCGACGATGATATCGAACTCTGTCGAACCGGCCATCACGTGGACCAGTTCGTCGCCCTTCATGTGCCGCTCCCAGCCGGCATTGCCATTGAAGCTTCCCAGAAAGACGGCACAGTCGAGAAAATTCCCCTCGCCCAGCTTGGCGAATGCCTGCATCACTTCCTCTTCGGTCGTGTGCTCGCCGCGGTCCCGGATCGGCGTCAGCGCCGCCATGCGGTCACTGACCTTGATCGCTTCGATCATGCTGTTCTCTCCATTGTAAATCTGATTATTTATGGTACTATATTATCATAATCTTGAACTGGCAATCGGGAAGCAACATGCCGCCAGATCCACTGTTCCTCACGCGCCGCGCATCCCACACAGAGCAGGCGCCGCAGCCCCCGCTGGACCTTGGTCGCCGTATCCGCGAACTCAGGACAGAACGCGGCTGGAGCTTCGACCAGGCCGCCGCACAAACCGGGCTCTCGCGTTCATCGCTCTTCAAGATCGAGAAGGGCAGAATGTCACCGACCTTCGACGCCCTCAAGAAACTCGCCGACGGCTTCGGTCTCGCCATCCCGCAACTGCTGATATCTCATGGAGACAGCCGTGCAGCCAGTCGCCGTTCGATCACGCGTGGAAACGACAAGCAGCATTACAAGGCACCCAACTACGACTATCGCCCGCTTGCCGAAGACCTCGCGCACAAGGCCATGTTGCCCTTCGAGCTGATCCTGCGGGCACGGTCCCTGGATGATTTCGAGGATTGGGACCGTCACGACACCGAAGACTTTGTCCACGTTCTCAAGGGAACCATGGTGCTCTTCACGGAGTTCTATGAACCCGTCACGCTCGAGGCCGGCGACAGCATCTATTATGACGGGCACATGGGCCATGCCGCCGTCTCCGTAAGCGATCGGGACGCCGTTGTGCTCTGGGTCAGTTCGACCTGATGACCACACACACCAAACTGCTCTAAACTGCCGCCATGGCCCTGCATGAAACCCTCACCGACGCCGTCAGCCTGATCAGGCCCGGTATAACCGTTGCGATCCCGCCGGAATACTGCGGCATCGCGATGGCCGCGACATGTGAACTGATCCGGCGCGGCATCGGAGAACTTCACCTCGTCGCCGTACCCCAGAGCGGCCTGCAGGCCGACATGCTGATCGGCGCAGGCCATGTGAAAACGCTCGAAGCCGCCGCCATCACCATGGGCGAGCGTGGCCCCGCACCACGCTTTGCCGCCGCGATCAAGGCTGGCGCGATCACCATGATGGATGCCACCTGCCCGGCCATTCATGCCGCCCTTCAGGCCAGTGAAAAGGGCCTGCCCTTCCTGCCCCTGCGCGGCATTCTGGGTTCGGACGTGCTGGCCCACCGGCCCGACTGGCAGATCATCGACAACCCCTTTGGCACCAAGGGCCCAGATAGCAGCGACCCCATCGTCGCCCTGCCCGCGATCCGGCCCGATGTCGCCCTGTTCCACTGCGAGATGGCCGACCGTGAAGGCAATCTCTGGATCGGTCGGCGGCGCGAACTCGCGACCATGGCCCATGCCTCGGCCATGACCGTGGCAACGGTCGAGACGATCCACGACGGCAATTTCTTCGATGACGAGATCCTCGCCGCGGGCGCCCTGCCTGCTGCCTATGTCGACGCCATTGCCCATGCCCCCCGTGGTGCCTGGCCGCTCGGCATGCCCGGCACCTACGACGCCGATGGCGCAACGCTTGACGGTTATTGCCTGGCCGCCGCCAGCCAGGAGACCTTCGACGCCTGGCTCACCGATCACCTTCTCCACCGGGACGCCGCGTGAGCGGGACCAGCCGCCAGGCCTTCCTGATCCACGTGCTGGCACAACTGCTCGCCGGGTCACGGCGCGTTGCGGTTGGCGCACAATCACCAATCCCAGGCTCGGCCGCCTTCCTCGCCCGCGAACTGCAACTGGGCCCCGAACGCATCACTGTGCTGGGCAGCCGTCGCAACAACGATTTCACCGAAGGCGGACGCGAGCTGTTCGACCGCGCGGCCCAGGGCCGGATCGATGCCTTTTTTCTGGGCGGCGGCCAGATCGACGGCCAGGCCAACATCAACCTTGTTGGGATCGGCGATTACCCGCAAAGCAAGGTCCGTTTCCCCGGCTCGTTCGGCTCCAGCTATCTCTATTTCCTGATCCCCAAGGTGATCCTGTTCCGCGAGGAACACACGCCGCGCACCCTGGTCGACAAGGTCGACTTCATCAGCGCGCCGGGCCTGTCGGAACCCGGCACCTACCGACCCGGTGGCCCCGCCGCCCTCGTCACAGGCCGCTGCGTCTTTACCTTCGACCGCGATGCCGGGCGCTTCACGCTCAAGAGCGTGCATCCCTGGAGCAGCCTCGAGGAAGTCCGCGAACAGACCGGCTTCGCCTTCTACGAACCCACAGTTGTCCCGGTCACGCCGGAGCCCGACGAACGATCCCGCGACCTCATCAATGGCCCGGTCAGGGCGATGATCGCCGAGACCTATCCGACCTTTGCCACGGGTCTGGTCACGTGACATCGGGCAGCAATGGCCGGATAATGGTTTGGGGATGAACGGGGACTAAGAGCCATGACGACACTGCAGGAACGCCTCGATGCAGGCGATGTGCTCATTATCGACGGCGCCATGGGGACCGAGCTCGAGCGACGCGGAGCCGAGATGGACGGTGCCGCCTGGGCCGGCACCGCGATGAAAAGCCAGCCCGAGATGAACGGTGCGATCCATCGTGATTTCATCGAGGCCGGGGCCGACATCATCATCGCCAACACCTATGCCTCGGCACCCCATGTCCTGCGCCATGCCGGTGTCGACGAATCAGAAGCCCGCGAACTCAACCGGCTGGGTTGTGCCATCGCCCATGAAGCCGTCAGGGTCAGCGCAGCCGACCGCGAGGTCTACGTCGCGGGCTCCCTCTCCAGCTTCCGGGCCGGTCTCCATCTCGATACCCTGCCGAGCGAAGCCGAAGGACGCGCCAGCTATCGTGCCCAGGCCGAGGCGCTGGCCGAAGGCGGCTGTGACCTGCTGATCGCCGAAATGATGCTCGACCCCGTGATTTCGCCATGGGCGATCGAGGCGGCAGTGGCGACCGGCCTGCCCGTCTGGATCGGGCTCAGCGCGCGCGTCACCGATGGCCGGGTGATGGGATTCCACCAGTATGCCGATGACCCGTTCGAAACGGTGCTCGACGCCTGTCTCGCCTTCGGCGGCCAGGCCGCCGGCATCATGCACAGCGATATCGACGTGATGGCCCCCGCACTTGCCGCACTCAAGGCCAGATGGGACGGGCCGCTTTTCGCCTATCCGCATTCCGGACATTTCGAGATGCCGCACTGGCGCTTCGACTGCGTGATCACGCCTGAGGATTACGTCACGAAAGCCAGGGGGTATCTCGGCATGGGAGCCCAGGCGGTCGGCGGCTGCTGCGGACTGGGACCCGAGCACATTCGTCTTCTCAAACAGAAACTGCCGACACGAGGTACTGCCAAGTGAGCGCATTCATTGAGTTTGTCCTCTCCAACTTTACCCTGACGTTCCTGGTCCTCGGGTTTGTCGCCGCCGGCATCGCGATCCTCGCCGAACGCGGGCGGGCGGGTCCGGGGGGCGTACTCGAGAGTGTGCTCGCTTAGTTCATCTTTTTCTCGATTGGTGTTTCCTACACCTACAACTTCGTCACGCATGTGTTCTTCGGCGACTTGGCCGCTTCGTTCATCGGCTGGGCGCAGAGTCCGTTTCAGGCAGAAGTCGGCTTCGCGAGCCTGGGCTTCGCCGTCGTGGGATTTCTGGCATTCCGCGACAATTGCAGCATGCGGCTGGCGTCGATCCTCGGCCCGTCCCTCTTCCTGTGGGGCGCTGCCGGAGGGCACGTCTATCAGATGGTCGTCCACGACAACTTCTCCCCCGGCAATGCCGGCATCATCTTCTGGACCGATGTCTTCATCCCGATTATCGGCTTCGCATTGCTCTGGGCGCGTTATCGCAAGAAACATCCAGGCGCTGCCGCAAACTGAAGCACCTGGCGTTGGCCCGTTTTTTGTTTGTTGTTCCCTCAATCGCCGGGCGCGTGCTCCGCACGCTTGGCTTACGCCGCTGACGCGGCGGGAACGCCGTCGCGTTCCGTCGGCCCTTCGGGCCTTCCTCCATCAAATACACCTCGGTGTGCTCCTGCAAAGGCAGGGGCCCATACGCACCGACCATGAAGAAACGTGGCGACGGCGCGTTTCCTCTAGACCTCTGACACATGGCCCCCAGCCTGCGCTGGGGTGCAGTTGCGGTGGTGATAGCGACGGGAGGGCCGACGGCGAGCGACCGCGAGCCAAACGAGCGGAGCGAGAGCCGGCGCTTGAGGCTAAACGAAAGCCAAGTGTGCGGAGCACGCGCCCGGCGACTGAGGGAACAAACAAAGAGGAGCAATCTCCCTCAAGGCTCCAGCGCTTCAACGAACGCATCAGTGTTCGTCACGGCGGCGAACAGACCGTCTTCCAGCATGAAGGTCTTGAGTGCTGCGTCATGCATGGCGGGATCACCTTCGGCGCAGGCATCGCCCAGCACGAGCACGTCATAACCACGGTCGGACGCCTCGCGCACCGTGGTCGAGACGCAGATCGCCGTGGTGACACCACAGGCGACGATGTTCTGGACGCCACGCGCGCAGGACATGATCAAGTTCGGTGGCGTGGAAGGCGCCGGTCCCGGGTTTGTCGATCACGGTTTCGCCCGGTTCAGGTGTGAGTTCCTCGACGATCTGCCAGCCCGGTTCACCGCGCACGAGATGACG
>JABIUG010000422.1 GCA_018700655.1 Rhodospirillaceae bacterium
CGACCCGCACGATCGTGGCGGCCAGCGTCTTGCGGATTGCATCGGCTTCATCGCATACGGGCACCAGCAGGCGCGGGCCGGTTGCCGGCGTGAAGGGTACGGCGATCAGGAGTTTGGGGTAATAACGCCCTCCGGCGCGCTCGAAGGCATCAGCCCAGCCATGGTCAAAGACAAATTCGCCATAGGAATGGCTCTTGAAATAGGCCGGAGCACAGCCGAGCAGAGCGCCTTCCATGTCCTCGAGCAAAATGTGGGCCGGCGCCCAGCCGGTTTCGGGTACGGCCGAACCGCTGTCTTCCAGGCAGGCCATGAAGGTGTGAAGAAGGAACGGATTATCGGGGCCGGCGCAGGCATCCCAGTCGTCACGTGCGACGTCGTGAATGCTCGCAATGCTGCGCGCCTGAAGCGTTATGCCTGCTTCATCCGGGCCAGCTTCTTGCGAGCTTGAATCGGTAACATTGTTCATGGTCATGCAGGTCTGATTCTACTTGGGATTCAGACTTGCGAACAGTCCGCAAGTTCATCGCCCATCTGCTTCTTACGGAGTTGATCGACGAAGGATCCCGTGATGGCGTTTTGTGTCATCGCTACGAGGTCTTCGCGGGTCAGGGCTAGTGCCTGCTGGCACCAGATCATGTTATCGCCGATGTAGGCCCCAAAATAGGAGGGGTCGTCGGAATTGATCGTTACCTTCAGGCCCCGTTCTGCCATGCGTTTCAGAGGATGATCGGCCATTTCAGCCACGACCTTCAGCCTGACATTCGACTGTGGACACACGGTAAGAACGGTTTCCTGTGCTGCCAGGCGCTCGATCAGGGCGTCGTCATCCATGGCACGGACGCCATGGTCGATACGTTCGGCTCCCAGGATATCGAGCGCTTCGGTCACGTAAGACGCCGGCCCTTCTTCGCCGGCATGGGCAACGATGTGAAAACCCTCGGCACGGACGCGCTCGAACACCCGTGCGAATTTTGACGGAGGGTTGCCGCGCTCGCCGGAATCCAGCCCGGATCCGGTAATCGCGTCGCGGTGATCGAGGCAGGCGTCAAATGCCGACTGCGCCGAAGATTCGTCTAGATGACGCAGGAAATTGGGGATCAGGCAGGACGTGATTCCGTAGTCGGTCGCTGCCTGTTCCATCGCGCTGCAGAGCCCTTCGAACACACTGTCGAGAGCGACGCCGCGATCGGTATGGGCCTGGGGGTCGAAAAACAGCTCGGCGTGGCGCACGTTGTCGGCATGGGCGCGGGCGAAATAGGCCAGAGCGAGATCGCGAAAGTCCTCGGCCTTCAACAGCACGTTCATGCCGCGATAATAGAGATCGAGGAACGACTGGAGATCGTCGAACCGATACGCCCGATGCGCGGCTTCGACCGAGGGGAAGGGGGCGGGCAGGCCGTTCCGCTCGGCAATCTCCAACATCAACTCGGGCTCGAAGGTGCCTTCGATATGGAGGTGGAGCTCGACCTTGGGCAGCTTTGCGATGAAAGCCTCGATCTCGGACATCGCAGGCTTCAGCCCGGGTCCTTGAGCGGTCCACCGGCGGAGATGTCGCGGATATCGGTCAGCACATGGATCAGGCCTGGCCCGTCATGGGCGAGCGCGGCATCGAAGGCCGCCGGGAACTGATCGGTCGTCTCGACCCGCCATGTCTGGGCGCCATAGGCGGCACCCACTGCAGCAAAATCGGGGCTGTTGAGATCAATCGCTGCGTAATTGCCGGGGCCGGCATAACGATGCTGGTGCATCATGATCGTGCCGTAATGGCTGTTGTCACAGACGATCACCGTGACCTTCAGGCCGTTCTGCACGGCTGTCGAGAGTTCCTGACCGGTCATCATGAACCCACCATCGCCGACAAAGGCGACAACCCGTGCGCTGTCGCGCGCCAGGGCTGCACCCACGGCGGACGGCACGGCATAACCCATCGCACCGGCCATGGGCCCGGCCTGGCTGTCAGCCAGGCGATAGCGGAAATGGCGATGGAGCCATGTCGAGAAGTTGCCGGCATCGTTGGTTACAATGTGATCGATGCCGGCAAGACGGCTGTCGACATGGCGGATTACCGCAGTCATGTCGACCTTGCCCAGGGCTTCGGGAGCCTTGGCCTGAAAGTCCTCGAAACTGCCACGCAGCTTGACCTGCCATGCGGCGCGCTCGGCGCCGGGTGTTTCGGTCGCTGTGGCCAGCGCCTGCAGGGTCGGGCCCACGGCTGCTGCGATCCCCATGTCCGGGCCAATCTGCGCGATCGTATCGGCGCTGGGGTGGAGCATCAGGATCGTCTTGTCGTCATCGCGCAGGGCAAAGTCTTCCGAGGTGATGGCATCAAGCCTGCTGCCGGCAAGGATCACGAGATCAGCTTCGGCCCAGGTTTCCTTGAGATAGGGCGGGCGTCCCAGCCCGAACAGACCGACATAAGCGGGATGGTCGTTGTTGAGCACATCCTGACAACGGAAGGCGGCAACAACCGCGCCGCCGATGGATTCCGCAAAGGCGCCTAGTTGCATCGTGGCGGCCTCGGACTTGATGAGCTCACCACCGATGATCAGCACGCGCTCGGCTTTGTCGATCATGGCCGCCGCGGCGCTGATCTGTGCATCGGAAGCCTGCCCGGTGGTGGCGGCGCGCGGCACGGGAATGGCGATGTCGCCACCGTCTGCTTCGGTCACGTCCTCTGGCAGAACCACGACAACCGGTCCGGGCCGGCCCGATTGCGCAAGCGTGAGGGCATCGGCGGTGGCACGCGCGACATCAGTGGCGTTGAGCGGCTCCAGGACAGCCTTGGCGATCGTGCCGTAGAACGCCTTGTAGTCGATTTCCTGGAAGGCTTCGCGGCCCATCTCGATCAGGGGAATCTGCCCGATGAACAGCACCAGCGGGATCGAATCCTGATCGGCCGTGTGGACGCCGATCGAAGCGTTGGTCGCGCCGGGGCCGCGGCTGACAAATGCGATGCCGGGCTTGCGCGAGATCTTGGCGTAACCGTTGGCCGCGAAGGCCGCACCGGACTCGTGCCGGTTTGTTACCAGACGCATGCTGTTGTCATTGCGCCGCAGGCCTTCCAGAACGGCGAGGTAACTCTCGCCTGGAACACAAAAGACGGTGTCGACGCCGTGAGATGCCAGCGTCTCGACCAGGGCCTCGCCACCGTTCATCGGATCAGGCGATCTCGACGATGGCGTCGACCTCGGTTGCCACGTTGAGTGGCAGGGCAGGGCAGCCGACCGCAGCACGGGCGTGACGGCCCTTGTCGCCGAAGACTTCGACCATCAGGTCGCTGGCGCCGTTGATGACCTTGGGGTGGTCGTGGAAGTTGCCGTCGGCATTGACGAAGCCGCCGAGCCGGACGATGCGCACGACACGATCGAGATCGCCACCGCAGGCCGCTTTGACCTGGGCAATGATGTTCAGGGCACACAGGCGTGCGGCCTGATAACCCTCATCGACGCTGAATTCCTGACCCAGCTTGCCCTGATACTTCAGCTCGCCGTTGTGCAGCGTGATCTGGCCGGCCACGAAGACGTGGTTACCACTCACGACATAGGGTACATAATTCGCCGCCGGGGCTGCTGCCTCGGGCAGGTCGATGCCAAGTTCGGCGAGGCGTGCTTCGATTACTCCGGCCATCCTGAATTCTCCAATTGTCGGGCAAGTTCGTTTCGAGCCCGACATAAGGAGTTCCATCCAAGGCGTCAACGAAAGCGAAGCACGGCATGACGAGCGCTGCACCGCCCGAAGCTGGACATGCACGTCTGGGGGTCATACTGGTCGCCCTTGGCGCCATCGGTTTCGGACTCCTTCCCATCTTTCTCGAGATCCTGCGTGACGAGCAGGTCAATTCGGGTTCATCGCTGATCGCACGATATGCCGGTTCGGCCATTCCGTTGGGTCTCTGGGTCCTGTGGAAGCGCCCGCAATGGCGCGGTGTCATGCTGGCGCTGGTCGCGGGCCTTGGGATTGGCGGGGGGACGATCTTCCTGTTCGAAGGGTACGCGCGCCTGCCGGCCTCCATGGCGATCCTGGTCTTCTATACCTACCCGGCCTTTACCCTGGTCTTTGCGCGCCTGTTGTTCGGCACGCCGATGGAGCGGCGCATGATCGCCGCGATCGTGATGGTGGTATGTGCGGCCGGGCTCATTCTCTCACCAGAGGGTCTGGACGAAGGCCTTTATGGATTCATCCTGATGACCTTTGGCGCACCCATCGGATATGCCCTCTATCTCTCGTGCCTGGGACGTATCCCCCACACCGTCGATCCCGGTCTGCGAACCCTGTTGCTCAGCATTTCGGCCTGCGTCGTTGCAGTCATCTATACCTATGTTGCCGAAGGAGGGATGACCTGGCCGGTCAGTCCCATCGGCTGGGTTTCCCTGTTTTACCTCGCCCTGGTGACCGGTATCGGTGCGACCATGCTGGTTGTCGTGGGAACCGCGATGGCTGGCAGCAGCCGTGCCGCCGTTGCCGGATCGAGTGAACTGATCACGGTGCTGATGGTCGGCTGGTGGATTTTCGGTGAAGAGGTCCGGATCGTGGCGGTGATCGGTGCGGCCCTGATCCTTGCCGCGATCATCGTCAGCCTGCCGCGCCGCCGCTCCGGCAAGAAAACCGGGGCGGGTTAAACGACGATCAGCTGTTGAGGCTGTCGCGAATGGTCTCGAAAACACCGCTGAACATGGCAGGCGTCAACCGGCCGGTGTTGGTGTTCAGCCTTGAGCAGTGGTAGCTGTCGACCAGCCGCAGGCCGTTCTCCAGCACATGATCGGCGGCATGGCCGAACTTGGCCGAAGAACGTTTGACCTTCAGGGCATCGAGCACCGCGTTGTGCGCAATCCCGCCCAGGGCAAGAATGACCTGTAGTTTCGGAAGGTCTGCGATTTCCTCGCTCAGGAACGGGTTGCAGGCCCTGATCTCGGCGCCGACCGGCTTGTTTTCCGGCGGCACGCATCGAACCGCATTGGTGATGCGGCAATCGATCAGCTTCAGCCCGTCATCGGGCCTGGCCTCGAACTGGCCCCTGGCAAATCTGGTATCGAGCAGCGTGGGATAGAGGAGATTTCCGGCGCCATCCCCGGTGAACGGACGGCCGGTGCGGTTGGCGCCGCGCAGGCCCGGGGCCAGACCGACCACGAGAAGACGGGCGTTCTTGGGCCCAAAGCTGGCGACCGGCGCATTGAACCAGTCGGGCTCACGCTCGCGCCAGGTCTCGCGGAATGTCACAAGACGCGGGCACAGGTGGCAATCGCGGCCGGGTTCGACGGCGCTCACCTGGGGGTCACAACGGCATCGCCGGCTTCGTCCTCGAAGTCGTCGTCATAGTCGTCTTCGACAGGCGTTGCAGGACGGGACGGGCGCTCTTCGTATCGGCGCGCAATCTCGCCTGCGAGATCGTTGATATCGATAAAGAAGTCGGCCTGGCGGCGCAGGTCGTCAGCGATCATCGGCGGTTGCGAGCGCATCGTGCTGACGACAGTGACACGCACACCCTTGCGCTGGACCGCCTCGACCAGAGACCGGAAATCACCATCGCCGGAAAACAGCACGACATGATCGAGATTGTCGCTCATCTGGAGAACATCGATCGCGAGTTCGATATCCATGTTGCCCTTGATCTTGCGCCGGCCGGTCGCGTCGCTGACCTCCTTGGCCGGCTTGGTGACCATGGTGTAGCCGTTGTAATCCAGCCAATCGACCAGCGGGCGAATTGGCGAATACTCCTGATCATCGAGCAGGGCGGTATAATAGAGGGCACGAATGAGGCGGCATTTTTCGCCGAACATCTCCTTCAAACGCCTGTAATCAATATCGAAACCCAATGACTTTGCTGATGAATACAGATTGGGACCGTCAATGAACAACGCGACGCGCTCTTCCTTGTAGAAATCCTTCATGATTTGGATAAATCCTCTTGAACAATCATGCGGCGATGACGGATTGTCAGGCCGCGTCGGCAATATGTTCGGCGATCTATAAGGACGCCCCTGTATGACGGCAAGCCTTTCTCTCACGGCCGGTGTCTTTGTCGGATTGGGGGCCAATCTACCCTCGGAACTGGGTTCGCCCCTGGAAACGCTGGAAGAGGCACTGCGCGCTCTTGTGTGTGCCGAAGTCGCGGTTCTCAGGCGTTCGCCCTGGTACGAAAGCGAGCCCGTGCCGAAGTCAGACCAGCCCTGGTTTATCAACGGTGTCGCCGAATTGGCGACGTCACTCGCCCCTTCCGATTTGCTGGCGCGACTGCATCGCATCGAGGCCGACCTGGGGCGTGTCCGCAGGGAGCGCTGGGAAGCCCGTGTGGTTGACCTGGACCTGCTGGACTACCGCGGCATGGTGCACGATGGCCCGGCGCCGGTGCTGCCGCATCCGCGGGTCCATGAGCGTTCGTTCGTGCTGTTGCCGCTGCGCGATCTTGCCCCTGATTGGTGTGATCCCGTGAGCGGTACGACGATTGAGACCCTGATCGCACGCCTGCCGGCTGATACCGGCGTGGTGCGGGCCATCGGCTAAAGCCGTGAATCTTGCTCCAGGCAGTCGAAAATGCTTGAAAGTCTTGCGCATTGGCCTTGTTTCAGGCAATTAGCACACCCAAATCTAACAATCCCGAGCCCCTGAGAGATTTTGCATGGCCCGTCTTACCGTTGAAGACTGCATCGAACGCGTGCCGAACCGCTTCGAGCTGGTTCTGATTTCCGCGCAGCGCGCCCGTGAACTGGGTACCGGCGTTGCCATGACGGTCGAGCGTGACAACGACAAAAATCCGGTGATTGCGTTGCGCGAAATCGCTGAAGACACGATCGAGCTTGATGCAATCCGTCGCAAGCTGATCTATGGCGGCGAGCCGCAGGAAGACGATGACGAGATCGAGGGTGATGGCGCTTATGCCGACGAAGTCGGCCTGTCGGGTGATGCCATCGCTGCTGCGGCTGCTGCGCTCGCGTCGAGCGACGACGAGCACAACGAAGCTGCTTTCAGTGACGGCGTGGACGCCAGCTTCGCGACCTGATCCATGCCCCTGGGGCCCCGCGCCCTGATGCCCTGCGCCCGGACCATTCGTGATGTTGCGTCAGTTTGAGCTCGTCGAGCGGGTCAGGGGCTACGACACCGCAGCAGATGAAGATGCGCTGAACCGCGCTTACGTGTTCGCCATGATGGCGCACGGCACCCAGACGCGCGCTTCGGGCGATCCCTACTACTCACATCCCGTTGAAGTCGCCGGTATTCTGGCCGATATGAAGCTCGACGCCTCGTCGATCATCACCGGTCTGCTCCACGATACGGTCGAAGACACCGACACCACGCTTGAAGAGATCTCGGGCCAGTTCGGCCCCCAGATCGCACAGCTCGTCGATGGTGTGACCAAACTGTCGCGGATCGAGCTGCAGTCGGAAAATACACGCCAGGCCGAGAACTTCCGCAAGCTGTTCCTCGCCATGTCCGAGGATATCCGTGTGCTGCTGGTCAAGCTGGCCGACCGGCTGCACAACATGCGTACGCTCCAGTTCGTCAAGAAGCCGGAGAAACGTCTGCGTATTGCCCATGAAACGATGGAAATCTATGCGCCGCTGGCTGAACGCATCGGTATGCAATCGCTAAAAGACGAACTCGAGGATCTGGCCTTTCGCGAGATCAACCCCTCGGCGCGGGGATCGGTTGTCGAGCGTCTGCGTTACCTCCACGAAGAGGGCGGCAACATCATTCCGCGCGTTGTCGAGCGCATGAGTGAGACCTTGAGCGAAGCCGACGTGACCGTCGAGGTTCTGGGCCGGGAAAAGCGGCCCTATTCGATCTGGCGCAAGATGCAGCGCAAGAACGTGACCTTCGAGCAGCTCTCCGACATCGTGGCGTTTCGTGTTGTCGTCGAGACGGTCACCGACTGTTACCGCGCCCTTGGTGTGATCCACAGCGCCTGGCCGATGGTTCCCGGGCGCTTCAAGGACTACATATCGACCCCCAAACCCAACGGCTACCGTTCGCTCCACACAACGGTCTATGCGCCTGAGCATCAGCGTCTGGAAATCCAGATCAGGACGCGCCAGATGCACGAGATCGCCGAGTTTGGTGTCGCGGCACACTGGGGTTATGGCGTCGGTGAGGAGCGTGCGGCGCTGAGCGATGGTCGCCAGTATCGCTGGGTTCGCGAATTGCTCGAGATACTCGACCACGCGTCCGATCCCGAGGAGTTCCTGGAGCATACCAAGCTTGAGATGTTCCAGGATCAGGTTTTCTGTTTCACACCCAAGGGTGACCTCATCAGTCTGCCGCGGGGCGCGACCCCCGTGGACTTTGCCTATGCCGTTCACACCAATGTTGGTGACACTTGCGTTGGCGCTAAAATAAACGGTCAAATCAATCAGTTACGAACCATTCTTCAGAATGGAGATCAGGTCGAAATCGTGCGCTCCAGTGTCGCTGCGCCAAGTCCGATATGGGAACAGTTCGTGGCGACCGGCAAGGCCCGTTCCCGTATCCGTCGTTTCGTCCGGGTCAAGGAACGCGATGAATATGTTCGCCTGGGCGAGGCCATTCTGGAACGTGCCTTTGCCCAGGCCCGTTGCGAAATGTCGAAGAAGGCCCTGAAGCACGCCTGTGGTGCACTGGGCCAACGTATGGCCGACGACCTGTTTGAAGCGGTCGGCCGCGGTGATGTCACCAGCATGCAGGTTGTCGGTGCTGCCTACCCGGAGGCTGTCGGCGCCGGGGAAGCAGCGGTGGCCAGAGCGATACCGCGTGACGGTTCGGCTGGTGATCACGCAATTCCCATCCGTGGACTGATCCCGGGCATGGCGGTGCACTTTGCCGTGTGTTGCCACCCGCTTCCAGGAGATCGCATCGTTGGTATCGTGACATCGGGCAAGGGGGTTGCGATCCATACGATCGGTTGCGACACCCTGCAGCAGTTCGAGGAAACACCGGAACGCTGGATCGATGTGTCCTGGTCGGTTGATGATGAGACGCCTGAAGTTCACGTCGGCAGGGTCGATATCGTCGTCGTCAACGAGCCTGGAGCATTGGGGACCATTACCACCCTGATAGGGCGCAACAACGGCAACATCTCCAATCTGAAGTTCACCAACCGGGCGACCGACTTTTTCGAGATGACGATCGATGTCGAGGTGCGCGATGTGCGCCATCTGACCAACATCATTGCGGCGCTGCGGGCAAATCCCAGCGTGACCGACATCGAAAGGGCCAAGCTCTAGCCTCTAATTGGTCCTAAAAAACCGCCATCAAACGGACCTTTAAGAGCGCCAAGACTTTGATTATATGATTTTCCTGTCTGGGCGCTATGCGTCCGCAAGAGCAAGATCATCTCAGGTCGTGTCGACCTGAGATGATCTTGCTCCATGTCATAGGTTAAGAGACCGATTCACGGCCCTGGCCGACTCGACCTGAACCGATCGGGCTCTTATTCGGGAGAACCGAGATGATCAGCCGCAGACTCCGTATGGGCGTCAACATCGATCACGTCGCGACCATTCGCAATGCACGCGGTGGGCCCCATCCCGATCCCGTGCGCGCCGCCAGAATGGCTGCTGCCGCCGGTGCCGACGGCATCACCGCCCATCTGCGCGAGGACCGGCGTCATATTTCCGACAACGATATCCAGCGCCTGATGGATGAAATCGACCTGCCGTTGAACCTGGAGATGGCGGGCACCGAGGAAATGCTCTCGATCGCGCTGCGCCATAAACCCCACGCGGCCTGTATCGTGCCGGAACGCCGTGAAGAGCGAACCACGGAGAATGGTCTCGATGTCGCCGGCGCCAACTATGATCTTGCCGGTTACGTTGCCCGGCTTGCCGATTCCGCCATTCGTGTATCCCTCTTTATCGACCCCAATCTGGAGCAGGTCGAAGCGGCCCATCGCACCGGCGCGCCGGTGATCGAACTCCATGTCGGGACCTACTGCGAATCTGCGGCGGGCTCAGAGCGCGATGCCGAGCTGGAGCGCATCATCAATGCGGTACAGGCCGCAACTGATCTGGGTCTTGAAGTCCACGCCGGTCATGGTCTTTCGTTTGGCACCGTTGGCCCGATTGCGGCGATCCCCGACATCATGGAGCTCAACATCGGGCACTTTCTTATCGGTGAAGCGATCTTTGGTGGCCTGGAAAGCTCGATCACCCGCATGCGTGCGCTGATGGACAACTCCCGTGCAGCCGCGACCGGCGCGCGTTCGGCCTAGAGCAAGATCATGTCAGGTCAAGACGACCTGAGCCGATCGGGCTCTTGATAAAATTCACCGGTTCTTTCGTGTGTCCAAAGCGATTATGATCGCGGCTGATTTTCTCTAGATTGCAGCACACATCATGATCCTGGGCTTAGGGCTCGATACCCTCGACATCCGCCGTATCGAGAAGACACTCGCGCGTTTCGGAGAGCGGTTTACCCATCGCATCTTCACACAGACCGAACGGGCCAAGGCTGATCGGCGGGCGCAGCGTGCGGCAACCTATGCCAAGCGGTTCGCGGCCAAGGAAGCCTGTTCCAAGGCCCTGGGCACGGGTTTTCGTCGCGGCGTGTTCTGGCGTGATCTTCAGGTCGTCAATCTGTCATCGGGAAAACCGACGATGCATCTGACCGGTGGTGCAGCCGAACGGCTGGCCGAAATGGTGCCGGCGGGGATGGTCGCCAAGGTCGATCTCACCATGACCGACGACCCGCCTCTGGCCCAGGCCATTGTCATCATCTCGGCCATTCCCGAGGACCAGAAAGGCGTTGTTGCATGACCGAACCCGAGATTGAGCTCGACGGCGAGGGCACCAAGAGAATGCCGTTGTGGCTGATTGTGGTCATGGCGCCGTTCACGTTGATCGGTATCCTTCTCAAGCCACTCGAATTGCTGCTGCAGCTTGTCTTTGCCCCGATTGAGATGCTGTTGCCGAAGTCGTGGCGTGGCGAAGAGGGCGTGCTGGGCACAGTCAAGACAGTGATCTATGCCGTGTTGATCGCGATGATCATCCGCACGGCGACCTATGAGCCATTCAACATTCCCTCAGGTTCGATGAAACCGACCCTGCTGGTCGGCGATTATCTCTTCGTCTCCAAGTTTGCCTATGGGTACAGCAACTATTCGCTGGGCTTTGGAACCGATCTCAACCTGTTCGAGGGACGCCTGTTCGCTGGGCAGCCCGAGCGAGGCGATGTCGCCGTATTCCGCAAGCCAACAGACACATCGATCGACTTCATCAAACGCGTGGTTGGCCTGCCGGGTGACACGATCCAGGTGCTCGATGGTGTCTTGCACATCAACGGCACGCCGGTTGAACTCCAGGAAACCCTGCCGTTTATCGACCAGAACTGCACCGGTGCCCGAACCAGCGAGCAATTCATCGAAACCCTGCCCAACGGTGTGCAACACAAGGTTCTCAACCTCACGGACACGAACCGTCTCGATAACACCATCGAATATGTCGTGCCCGAGGGCCATTATTTCATGGTGGGTGACAACCGCGACAGTTCGAACGACAGCCGTGTGCTCAATGTCGTTGGGTATGTGCCCGAGGAAAACCTGATCGGGCGGGCGGAGTTCCTGTTTTTCTCGGTTGATGGCTGCGGTGGAATGTTTGAACCCTGGACCTGGCCTTCTTCCATTCGCTGGGACCGGCTGTTTCAGCCGATCGAATGAGCACGCCTCTCGAAACTGCCACACGGGATGCGCTTGAACGTATTCTGGGTCACCATTTCGCGAATCCCCAGCTTTTATGCCAGGCGGTCACCCATCGCAGCGTCGCGACTGGGCGAGGCGAACATGGCTATGAACGGCTGGAGTTTCTGGGCGACCGTATC
>JABIUG010000423.1 GCA_018700655.1 Rhodospirillaceae bacterium
CAAGGTGCCACGGCGGTATTGATATCCACGCATAACGGCATGGCGCTCGATTACGCGGAGCGGCTGCAGCGTGAATTCCAAGTGCGCGATCTTACAATTCCGATCGTCATGGGCGGCAAATTAAACCAGGACCGCCCCGAAGAGCCGGCGCCGGTCGATGTTAGCGATGACCTGGCCCGTCTGGGCATCCATGTCTGCGACGACATCGACGGGCTGTTGGCGGCGCTCAGGATCGGCAACTAATCCTTGGAGTGCTGCTCTTCCGGCTCATACCTTCCTTCTCCCGTGGAGTTCAGATTAGCCGCACTCTGTCACTCTGCATGGACCAGTTTTAGGGGAGCAGGTCATTCGAGTGAAGAATGCACTGTTAGCCCAGGATAAAACCTGGGGCCAAGACAACCCGAAACAGCCTGCATCGATGTGCCGCTGTCCGTTGGCGCAACTTTCCGGAGACACCATGGCAAAGTTTCCCTCCATCTTTGACCTCACGGGCCGCACCGCTCTGGTCACGGGCTCCACCCGTGGGATCGGCTGGTCGACAGTTCAATGCATGGCCGCGCTTGGCGCCACTGTCGCAATCAATGGCCGCAAGTCAGAGGCCGTCGTCGCGCGCTGCGCCGAAATCGAGGCCGAAGGCGGCAAGGCCACAACCGTTCCCTTCGACGTCACTGACGGGGCTGCGCTCGATGACGCTATCGACCGCGTTGTCGCAGAGGCCGGCTCACTCGACATTCTGGTTGCCAACGCCGCGCACTCTCTGGTCAAGCCGGTGGAGGAGACGACTGAAGCCGAGATCGTCGCCGTGTTCGGCTCCAAGCTGGTCTCGGCCGTGGCCGCGGCACGCAAGGTCGTCTCGCTCATGGCCGCCCGGGGTTGGGGACGCATCGTGCTCGTCTCAGCGATCGGTGTCACCGCGAGCAACGGGCTCGCCCCGCTCGACTCCGCGGCCAATGGTGCACTCGCATCCTTCGCCAAGTCGTTATCGACCCGTTTCGCGCCGCACGGAGTGACCTGCAATGCAGTCGCGCCGGGCTTCATCGATACAGAGGGAGCTGCGGTCTACCGCAACGATCCCGACAATGCCGCCTGAATTGCCAACCGGGTTCCGGCCGGGCGTTGGGGTCGGCCCGACGAGATCGGCTGGCCCATCGCACTGCTCGCCACGGATGCCTGCGCGTTCGTCACCGGCCACACCATGGTGATCGACGGCGGCATGACCAGCTCTTACTGACGCACAGCCTGATTGCCGGTTCCAGGCGGCTTGGGCCGGGCGATCACTCGGTCGGCTTGCGGATGTCCCGGTTTGGGGAAACCATGGGGGTTGGCGATACAGGGGAGAGTGCCATGGTTGAGGTGGTTCATCAGGTCATTGGCGATAGCGGCGACATTCCCAACAACGATCAGCTCCCGCTGATCCTCTACAAGAACGCGCTCGAATTCACGACCGACGATCCCGACGACGAATTCCAGAAGGCGTTCGATGCCAACGGCTGGGGCAACGGCTGGCGCGATCAGGTGATCTTTTCGTATCACCATTATCATTCGCAGGCTCATGAGGTCGTCGGGATCGCCAAAGGCACCGCTACCATTCAGTTCGGCGGCCCGGACGGTCCGGTTTTCGAAGTCGAGGCGGGCGATGCCGCGCTTATTCCCGCCGGGGTCGGCCATTGCAGGCTCGACGAAACACCGGGCCTCTCGGTGGTTGGAGCCTATCCACCGGGCCAGAGCGCTGATGTGAAACGCCAGGGTGAGGCCGATGGTCCCGGCATTCGCGCCTGCGTCAGTGCAGTGCCATTGCCCGCCACCGACCCGGTCTCAGGTCGTGAAGGGCCGGCGCTCAGTCTCTGGCGTTGAATCAAGAAACCGGGTCACTCGCCTTCCAGGCGATAGAGCCGCCAGATCCAGCGGTCGTGCATGCCTTCTTCGCCGATCATGGCTTCTTCGCCGATCGTGGGGTCGTCGTCCATCGGCCCGACGATCCAGATAGGGCCGAACTGATCGGGTGAAATCAGCCCCTGGTCATCATTGATCGCCAGAATAAAATCATGGGCAGCGGCATCGGTGAAGGGAAAGCTGGAGGAATAGTCGTCGAGCGCCGTGGCAAGCGAAACAATGAGGGTAAGTGCGACGACGAGGCTGCGTTTCATGAACTTCTCCGGGAACTCATCTGGCGATCATAGCAGGATGGCTATGCCTGCTCATGATCGCGCGCACGGATCGCATCATTTGGCGCGCACGGCGAACCAGACACCCAGCATGATCACGCCGGATGCGCCAAGGAAACTCCAGCCGATTGTCTCGCCCAGCAGGAGTGCGGCGAGGATGACGCCCGAGACCGGCTGAAAGAACTGGAAGAGGCCCATGCGGGCGATCCCGCCCTTGCCGAGTGCGAAATACCATAGGACATAACCGAAGATGGTGACGCCGAGCGCGAGATAAAGCACGCCGCCCCAGGCGAGCCATGACGCCTTCGCCGCAACGATGTCGCCGGAGATGAAGAGAGCAATCGGCAGGAGAGCAAGTGCGGCAACGGCTGCGCCCCAGAAAGTCGTGCCGGTTGCGGGATAACCCTCACGCTGAAGCCTTGCGCCTGCGACATATCCAAGCGCTGCAAAGGTGTTCCCGGCAAGGACCAGCAGATCGCCCTCGGTCGTGGCGATCTGGTCTGTAGCGCCGCGCCCGCCGATCAGGAAGGCTTCGCCGACCAGTGCTACGGCACAACCGGCCCACCAGACCATCACGGGTGTTTTGCGGTCCCACAAATGGGCAATGGCCCCGGTAAAGAGCGGCAGGCTCGCCAGGATCATCGATGCGTGGTTGGCCGAGGTTTTTTCCACGCCGATGGAAAACAGCAGGGGAAAGGCAATAAAACCACAGAAACCCGAAAGGAACAGCGTGCCCCGCTGGCTTCCCGTGGCGGGCAGCGGGATGCGCATCAACAGAGCCAGGGGCAGGGCGCAAAGCCCGCCGATGACGGTGCGCAGCACGCTCACGGAAAGGGGTGAGAGATCATTCACGGCCAGTTTCGTGGCAACCGGCGAAGCGCCCCAGACGATTACGGCAATCAGGGCGGCCAGGATGACAATGGGTGGCATGTCGAGGGTCGGTCCGTTCAGCGCGAGAAGGCGTTGTGATAGGCCGAGAAGTCGATAGCGCCATGGGCTTGGGCCAGGGCCGCTCTTGCTGTGTCGAGCTCAAGGGCGACTGCGGGTTGGTCGACACCCAGAAGCACGCCATGGCGCTTCAGGATCTGGCCGCCAATCAGCACGGTATCGACATCGCGCCCGTTGGCCTGGAGAACCGCGATCTGTTCAGGTTCTGCCCCCGACATCATGCCGATGCGATCGCGCCGAAGAAGAATGATGTCGGCCTGTTTGCCCGGTTTTAGGCTGCCGATGCGGGTTTCCATCCGCAGGCAATACGCGCCACCCATGGTCGTCATCTCCAGCATGTCGGCGGCTGTGAGCGCGACGTCGCGCGGAGCGACGCCGTCGGCCGCGAGAAGCCTGTTGCGTGATCCCCGCGCTGCTTTCAGCGTGAGCTGCATGTGGCGAAACATGTCGCCGCTCAGGCTGCCAACAGAATCGGCACCAAGCCCGACCGTGACGCCATGCTGCCTGGCACGCCAGGTCACCGGGTCTGCACCCTGGGCCAGCTCGCTTTCGGCGGAAACGGCAATCTTCACACCAGCCTCTGCCAGCGTATCGAGCTCTTCGGCGCTGAAAGACTGGCCATGGGAGATCACGAGATCTTCGCCTAGCATCCTCTGGCGCTTCAATCCGTCGATATAAGGTTCCTTGCCGTTCCGACTGCCGCCGTTGGCATGATGCGTTGTCGTGCGCACGTCGAGCTCGCGGGCCAGAGCGAGGTCGTGTTCGCTGCAGGCAAAGGGTAGTTTTTCGAAGTCGCGTGTCGTGATGCCCATGGTCACACGCGCTTCGTCGCTGGAGAGGCGGCCGGCTCGCAATGCTCTTGCTTCGCTCGCGTGCCAGTCATGTGTCGGAGCGAGTTCTTCGGAGGTCGGTTCACGCGCCTGCGGCAGATCAGGCGGACCTTCCAAGCCATAACAAAAGACCGCCCGCAGCCCGCTCTTTTCGAGCGCATCCAGGCTTGCATCGGCATTGCCGGGTCGCACGCTGCAGTCATGAAAGTCGAGCACGGTCGTCACACCTGCATCGATCGCCTCGAGCGCGCCGGCATAAGCCGCAATGTGGGCATCGCGCGCCTGATAGAGCGGGCGGCGGCCCCAATAGGTTTCGACGCCGTAGCTGGCCCAGGTGCCATCCGAGACGAAACCGCGCAGAAGGGTCATCCACATATGGCGATGGCAACAGACCAGGCCCGGCATGGCGATCATGCCGTCGGCTTCGATCCCTTCGGCATCGTCGACACCAAGATCTCGACCGATAGCAACGATGCGACCGTCTTCAACGAGGATGTCGCCGCGGGGCAGTGTGCCGATCTCTGGATCGACCGAAACGACACACGCATTTCTGATGATACGTCTGGTCGCCATGGGTTGCGTCCTTGCAAAGTAATCCTGAACGCCAACCTAGAGCAAATCCCGATTTGTTTGAATCGCTTCGCGATACAAACAAATCGGGTGAAGTTGCTCTAACTCTATGAAGTAGAGCGGATTCACACGTTTGCACGGAACCACGAAGTGTTTCCGTGCAAACGTGATCCGCTCTAGACGATGGTGTCGGGCCATGCGAATGGTGCTGACGTGATCCAGCGGAGAACGATGTGAGCATCTGGGGTAAATTGATTGGTGGAACCGTAGGTTTCTTTGCCTTGGGCGGGCCCTTGGGTGCTTTGCTCGGCGTGGCGGCGGGCCACCTTTACGATCAGACACGCAAGGCGCAGACCGCACAACTGGGCGGCGAAGGCGCGGGTCCGCGCCTGGGTCGCGATGCCCTTCAGGTGGCGTTTACCGTCGCCGTTATCGCGCTGGCCGCAAAACTGGCCAAGGCTGATGGCCAGGTGACGCGTGACGAGGTCGCGACCCTCAAGCGCATCTTCCACATCCCCGAGATTGCCGGCTCACAGATCGGGCAGATCTTCAACGAAGCCAAAAAGAGCACAGACGGGTTCGAGCCCTATGCCAAGCAGATCGCAACTCTGCTGCGTAACAACCGCCCGGTCCTCGAAGATCTGCTGGGCGCCTTGTTGATGATTGCTCACGCTGATGGTGTCTATCATCCCGCTGAACGCGCTTATATCGCCCAGGTCGGCTACATTTTCGGGTTCAGCGCAGCCGATATCCGCCGTATCGAAAGCACCTTCATCGCTGGCGGCTCATCGAGTGCAACCGACCCCTATGAGGTGCTCGGTATTACGGGCAAGGCGAGCGACGCCGAGGTCAAATCGGCCTATCGCAAGCTGCTGCAGGAAAACCATCCTGACAAGGTCATGGCCCAGGGCCTGCCCGAGGAGTTCATCGAGGTCGCCAACAAGAAAATGGCCGAGATCAATGCTGCCTATGACCGGGTGAAGGCCGAGCGGAACCTTTCCTGAGTCACACTTGAGTCGAGGGTGTAATTGTGGCTATGCTCACTTGTCCTTTGACGTCACATGGGAGCCCAGCATGTCTGCGACCGCCACCGCCGAAGTGATCCTGGAAGAGCCCGTCGAAATGCCTTCGTTCAATGCCTCCGGGGGCCAGGTGCCCGAAGAAGCGGTTGTGTCCTATGAGCGCGACGGCGTGGTCTGTCTGCGCAGCGCGATTGCGCCGGAATGGATCGAGGCGCTGGCGCAAGGCATGGATATCGCGATCGAACAGGGCACCGAAAACGACAAGGCGTTCAGCATCGCCAATCCCGGTGAGCCGGGTTTTTTCTTTTACGACACGTTCATGTGGCAGCGGATAGACCAATTCAAACGCTTTGCCTTCGAGTCCAATGCTGCTGACCTGGCTATGCAGGTGATGCGGTCGAAGTCACTGATCTTCTATTTCGATTTCATGCTGGTGAAGGAGCCGGGCACCAGTCGCAAGACACCCTGGCACTATGACGAAGCCTATTGGCCGGTAAGCGGCGAACAGATCTGCAATCTCTGGGTCGCGGTCGACCATATTCCGATCGAGACGGCGCTGCGTTTCGTTAGCGGTTCACACCAGATGCGCGACAAGGCCTATCGCTCCGTGCATTTCGACCCCAACGATGCCTATGGCAATCCCGAACCGCTGCCGACACCGCCAGATTGGGACCAGATCGAGGGCGAGCATGAGATCATTTACGCACCGCTGGAGCCGGGCGACATCCTGGTCTTCCACAGCCGCACCCATCACAGCGCGCCCGGCAATTCGCTGAAGGCCACGCGGCGACGCGCCCTGGCCTCTCACTGGCTGGGCGATGACATCCGCTACAACGACAAACCGATCGAATCCGATCCGCCCTATCGCGGCGAAAACCTCGTCCACGGCGGTTCCATGGAATGTGAAACCTTCCAGCGTGTCCGCTGATGCAAGCTGATCTATCTCGGGCGACTCCTGCTCGAATGCCCTGCGAACTTCTCAGCGCTGCGCCGTTTCCCAGTTCTCAGCGCGGTAGAACGGGATGTAGTCGGGTTCGAGCGGTTCGCGTCCGGCGATCAGGTCTGCGGCCTTTTCGCCCAGCATGATGCAGGTGGCGTTGAGATTGGCCGTGACGACATTGGGCATGATCGAGGCATCAACCACGCGCAGGTTTTCGACGCCATGGACTTTGGTGTCGCGGTCAACCACAGACATCTCGTCATAACCCATCTTGTTGGTGCAGGCAGGGTGGTGCTCGGTTTCGCCCGTAGCGCGGGCAAAGGCGTCCATGTCGCTGTCTGAGGTGACATCGGCGCCCGGTGCCAGTTCGCGGCCGCGATAGGGTGTCAGGGCGTCCTGGGCGATGATCTCGCGGGTCAGCTTGAGGCCCTCGCGGAACTCCAGCCGATCGTTTTCTGTCTGCAGATGGTTGAACTGGATGACCGGCGGGTCGAACGGGTCGGTCGAGCGCAGGCGCACGAAGCCGCGGCTGGTCGGGCGCATTTGGCTGATGTGGGCCTGGAAACCATGGCCCTTGTTCGGCATCGAGCCGTCGTAGTTCATCGCAATGGCGACAAAGTGATGCTGGATGTTGGGAAACTCGATGCCAGGCCGGCTGCGGAAGTAACCCCCGGCTTCGAACAGGTTCGATGCGCCAACGCCCTTTTTGGCCAGGAACCACTGTAGTCCGGTTTTGACCTGGCCCAGCATGGTGGTCGAGCTGTAGTGCGAGACCGGCTGTTTGCAGAAATACTGGATCGGCCAGTCCAGGTGATCCTGAAGGTTCTCTCCCACGCCCGGCAAATCGTTCACCACGGGTATATCGAGCGCCTTGAGGTGCTCGGCATTGCCCACGCCGGAGCGCAACAGGATCTGGGGCGAATTGAAGACGCCGCTGGAGATGATCACCTCCCGCTCGGCCCTGACCTGTTTGGTCTCGCCGTTCTGGATGTATTCAACGCCAACAGCCTTGTTGCCCTCGAACAGCACCTTGTTGGTGTGCGCGTTGACCTCGGATGTCAGATTGGGGCGTGACAGGGCAGGGTGTAGATAGGCGCGGGCGGTGCTGTTCCTGACGCCACCCAGCACGGTGCGCTCCATGAAGAAAACGCCTTCCTGCTGGAAGCCGTTGACGTCGGATGTGAAGGGGTAACCGGCCTGCTGGGCCGCTTCGACATAAGCCCGGTAGAGCGGGCTGGAATCGCCGCCCATTGTTATTTCCATCGGGCCTTCACGGCCGCGAAATCCTTCGTCGCCACCGTCGGTCTTTTCCATCTTCTTGAAGTAGGGCAGGCAATGGGCAAACGACCAGTTGTTGAGTTGGTTGGTCGCCCAGCCGTCGTAATCAAGTGGATTGCCGCGCAGATAGACCATCCCGTTGATCGACGACGAACCGCCCAGGACCTTGCCGCGGGGATAAAAGATACGCCGCCCATCCATGTAGGGTTCGGGCTCGGAGTGGTAATACCAGTTATATTTCCGACCGTTGATGATGATCCAAGCGGCCGCCGGCATGCGCAGCAGGTAAAGGCTGCGATCAGCAGGCCCGGCCTCCAGCACCTTAACCGTGACGTCGGGATCTTCGCTCAGCCTGCTCGCCAGAACACAGCCCGAAGAGCCTGCGCCCACAATGAGATAGTCGACTGATTCCACAGTGTTTTGCTCCATTATAATGTGGCGGATCATAACCGCAGTGAAAATTGAACGGCAATCCGTCAGAATAAATACAGCTAGGTGTTCCACCTGATTTAAGGTCTCCTCACACCAGTCGAATAGCGTAAATTGAGAGAGCCACTGCATTTCGGTGCGTAATGATGCCTATGGTCCGGTGCCCATACTGCAATTTATTGTCGGTGATGGGACGCCAAAAAAGGCGTTTCTGACTGCACTCGTCGTCGGAACGATCCTGACATTGATTAATCATGGTGATCTCATCTTTGCCGGGGAAATGCCTTCGTTGTGGAAGGTCGGATTGACCTATTGTGTTCCCTTCTGCGTTACGACATGGGGTGCGGTCGCCGGCAAACACGCTCTGTGGCGTCGCCACTACACGGCATGGGGTCGATCAGGTGGATGCCATGCAGCTAGAAGATTTCTTTAACCAGCAGAACATCGTCGATCTCAGTTTCTTCAACTTCGACAATGCGATCACGGCGGCCTATTTCGCCAACAGCGATCTGGAGATCCTGAAGGTCAACGAGAACTTCAAGAGTTTCTTTCCGGTGCTTGGCAATGTGACCAATGCCTATTTCCCCGATGTCCTGCAGCAGCTTGGTGTGCAGGCCGAGCAGATCGAGACCTTCGTCAGCGAACTGGAAAGCGTCGGGACCGTCCTGATCCCCACGGTGCACATCACGGTTGACGGTCAGGACCGGGTCTTTTCGTTGCTTTCGACACGAACTCACAACGATATGTGAAGCCCTACGTAAAACGGCAGAAGAACGACGCGGCCGATGCGGAAGCGATCTGTGAAGCGGTGACGCTACCCAGCATGCGCTTCGTGTCGATCAAGAGCGCGGAGCGTCAGCGTGTTCTGATGCTTCACCGGACGCGGGATCTGTTGATGCGCCAACGCACCATGTTGCTCAACGCGGCCCGTGCCCATCTGGTGGAGTTCGGCATCATCACGGCGCAGGGGCCACACAGGATCTTGGACCTGATCAAAGATATCCGGATCGGCGAGGTGCCGGGATTGCCTGAGATCGCCGGCGCGGCCCTCGAAGGCCTGGCCACGCAGCTCGATAATCTTGCCGGCGAAATCCGCAGGCTCGAACGCCGGCTTATGGGCTGGCACCGCGCAGACGAGAGCAGCCAGCGTCTCGAGACCATCCCCGGTGTCGGCATTCTCACCGCCACAGCCCTGGCTGCTAGCGTCCCTGACCCTTCTGTCTTCAAGTCCGGCCGCGAGTTTGCGGCCTTTCTCGGCCTGGTGCCGCGCCAAAACTCGTCCGGCGGCAAAGACCGTCTGGGCCGAATATCCAAGATGGGCGATGGTTATTTGCGCCGGCTGCTGGTCGTCGGCGTCACCTCGGTGGTGCGACGCGCCGGTGGCAACACATCGGCGACAGGGGCCTGGATGCGAAGCCTGCTCGAGCGCAAGCCTGCGAGAGTGGTCACCGTGGCGGTCGCCAACAAAAATGCCCGGATCGCCTGGGCTGTACTTACGCGGTGCGAGACGTACCGTGCGCCGATGGCGGCATAAAGCGCCGCCAGACCCGCAGGCGCATCTCCGCCGCCGCGCAACGCTGTGAGGGCAAATGTAAGTGATGATGATCAAACGGGGCCGCAACCTGGAAAACCCGAGGTGCTGTCTGGGCATTCAAGCTCGTTAGACTGAATGGGACCCGGCAAAGCGGACTTCATCAGGGCCAGCGGTCATTCGCACCGCGTAAACAGGCCGGACACATGACCGCATCCCGCAACGATCAAAAGCATTTTAATGTTTACCCTTGCATCGAAGGGGCCGTCCACACATGACAACACCCCCGTCGCACCATAGCGTGCCCGGACGCGAACCGACGTCGAGGGTGCAACCTCAAACTGCGCCGCAACCGCCCGACGGGACTTCCCAGACGCAACGCCGCGCACCATCCGTAAACGAAGATCATTCGATAAGGGCTTTCCCACCAAACGCCTCCCGTCCCAGGGAATCACCGTTCATTCCCAAATGGAATCCCCCTCGATTCCTTCTTCACGCACGATGCTCTAATAGATCTTGAGCCTAAATGCTCTTATAAGTGTTGAGCCTAGCTCTAATAGGTCTTGAGCCTAAAACAGCTTGCTAGGAGAGCCCAAAATACATCATATTGATAAAAATGCATCATATTGATAAATAGGGGAAAAAGGGGCTGTCGAGATGTCGATGAAGCGTATGTCCATTCTGCGCACTAGCGGAAGCGCACTGGCAATTCTGATGCTGAGTTTTGTCGCGCTGATGAGCATGCAGTCGTACGCTCAGGAGTTTTTGGGCCCGGAGGCCTGCGAAAAGTGCCACAAGGCCGAAATCGGCGTCTGGGAAGAGACACCGCATGCTGCGCTGTTCAGCGATTTTCACAAAAACAGGGATGCCCGCGGAATCGCCAAGGAGATCGGCGATCGTGATCCAAAAAGCAGCGAGACCTGCATTCTGTGTCACTACACCGCAGTCATCGATGCCTCGGGCGAGCCCGATCCGGTGGCCGGACCATCGTGCGAAAGCTGTCACGGCGCGGCGTCAGAGTGGATCGATATCCACAACAATTTTGGCGGCCAGGGCGTCACGGCCGAACAGGAAAGTGCGGAGCACCGTGAGCAGAGAGTTGCCGATGCCGCGTCCGCTGGCATGATCTGGCCTGATATGACCTTCGATGCGACGCGAAACTGCTACAGCTGCCACGGCCTTAACAACGCTGCGCTGGACGCGGATACGATCGCGATCATGCTGGATGCCGAACATCCCATCAACGCGGACTTCGAATACATAGCCTATAGCCAGGGTGTGATCAGGCATCGTTTCTATCCTCCTGAAACCAGCGTCAATCAAGAGCTCACGGCCGCCCAGAAGGCGGAGTGGTATCTGGTCGGACAAGCGTCGTCTCTGGTTGCAGCCATGGAGGGATTGGAGCGGATTTCCCATCCCATCTATGTTGCAGCAATGGAAACGCGTGTTGCCAGAGCGACAGAAGCGCTTTCCCGCGTGCCGGAGGGTGCGGCGGTGATTGCCAATCCCACGGAAGACAATGCGCGGGCATTTGCAACGTCAATCGCTGGGCAGGATAACTCGGGTGCCGTAACGGATATCTTGCCGACCACGTACAAGTAGGCGTCAAGCGCCGACGATCGATAAGAAGAGAGTGATGCTTCAGAGAGACCGCCGGGCATAGAAGCTGTCATGTGCGGATGACAAAGTGCTTGGGGATGTTCGATGAATGCGATTCTGCGACCGCAACGCTGGGATAGTCCATTCGACGATGAGCTGAACGAGGAGCAGGTTGCGTCTATCCTTTCCTTGCCTGCGTTTGTCGACATCGATAGCACTCGGTTTCCGGCGCAGATTCCTCTGGTGGACATCATCGCCAACGATGCGCGCCTGGTGCGCTTCCACCGTGGCGATGTTGTGGTTCGTGAAGGCGACTATGGCAACTCCGCCTTTCTGGTCGTCGATGGTTCGGTTTGCGTCGTCCTGACGCCAGGCCTTCCCGCCTCTATACTGGGCCGCGCGTCAAAAAAACGGCGTGGCTTCTTCTCGGCGCTCGCGCAACTTTGGAAGAACCGCAATGACGTGCCCGAAGTGCGGAACCTGAAGGGAAGCGACGGGTCCAAGGCCGGGAGCGCCGAAGCTGAGACCACGCGCGTCGATATGGCGCGGGTCGCCTCCACGCAAACGACGGTTCAATTGAACGCAGGCCAGATTTTCGGCGAGATCGCGGCCATCGCCCGCAGCCCGCGCACGGCAACGATCCTGGCCGCCGCCGATGCCACGCTGCTCGAGATCCGATGGCAGGGCCTGCGTGAACTGCGCCGCTATGACACCGGTTGGCGAGAGCGGATCGATACGGCATACCGGGCCAATGCCCTGAAGCAGCATCTGATGGAAGATTCGCTGTTTGCGCAGCTTTCGGCGGAGGAACTGGACAAAGTCGCCGCCGCGACATTGTTCGAGACCTACGGCTCCCTTGACTGGAACGTCCAGTTCAAGCGCCAGCAGCAGAACGGCACCGCCAAGGAAATCCCGATTGTCACCGAAGGCGACTATCCCGACGGTCTGCTGATGATCAGGGGCGGTTTCGCCAAGGTCACGCGGCGCATTGGGAATGGCGAACGGGTATTGACCTATCTAAGTGCGGGCTCGGTCTTCGGGCTCGGTGAGTTCTATCGCATCTGGAAGGGTGACGCCGATGTGGCGATGCGTTCGTCGCTCAGCCCGCTGGGTTATGTCGATGTGCTGCGTGTGCCTTACTTCGTGCTGGAAAAGTATGTCTTTCCACATCTGACCAAGGAGCCCGAGGATCATCTCCAGACCGCTTTCGACCGGCCTCTGACCGCCGATTCTCTGCTAAAATGGGCAGTCGACCATCGGTTCATCAACGGCACCAAAAGCATGGTGATCGATCTTGACCGTTGCGTGCGGTGCGACGACTGCGTCAGCGCTTGCGCCTCGACCCACGGCGGTAACCCGCGCTTCGTGCGGCATGGCAAGGAGCATGATCACTGGATGGTGGCAAATGCATGCATGCATTGCATCGACCCGGTCTGCATGATCGGCTGCCCGACGGGCGCCATCCATCGCGAGGAGGCGACCGGCATGGTGGTGATCAACGACGAGACCTGCATCGGTTGCCAGACCTGCGCCAATTCCTGCCCCTACGACAACATTCGTATGGTCGAAATTAATTCTTCCGATGACACCGCCATCTTCGACAGCGAGAGCGGGATGCCGCTCCTGAAGGCAACGAAATGTGATTTCTGCTATGATCAGCCTGGTGGACCGGCCTGCGTGCGCGCCTGTTCACACGACGCAATCATGCGCACGAGCATTGTCGAACTGACGCAAATCGCGGAAGTGCGGTGAACAAGGGCATCACCTTGCGCGTAGCGCTGCGTGCCGGATTCGGTGTGGTCGCTGTTTGCCTGGCTGCTGCCGTCGTTTGGCTCGACCAGCGGGAACGGCTCACTCTGCAACGCGCGGAATTCGACACCGGCTGGATCCTGCTGGGCGCGGTCATCTTCCTGGCCCTGTTCAACGTCCGCAAGAAACTTTCCATGATCCCCCTGGGGCGCAACAGCGACTGGCTGGCCGGCCACATCAGCGTGGGCGTGATTGTGGCGGTGATCTATGCCGTTCATGTCCGCGACCCCTGGCCGTCGGGTTATGAATTCGTGATGGCCATACTGTTCTATGTTGTCATGTTGTCGGGAATCTGTGGCTACATCCTGCAGCGAACGCTGCCGCGGGCCATGACCAACGTGCGCAACGAGTTCATCTGGGAGCGCATTCCCACGGAACTGGCGTCGTTGCGCGCGGAGGCCGAGAGCCTGGTCATGGAGTGCGCGGCAGAAACCGGTAGCGACGTCCTGCCCAGGCTCTACCGCGAAGACCTCGAGTGGTTCTTCCGCAAACCCCGTTTTGTCCTCGCTTCGACCCTGCATGCCGAGGCCTCGTCTTCGTGGGCGCGCCATCGCTTCGGCAGTATCGAATCCTACCTGAGCGATGGCGAACTCGACTACTTCGAACGTCTGCGATCCATGTCTTATGTCAAGGGAGACATCGATCGCGCCTTTGCAGTGCAAGGCCTTCTAAAGGTCTGGCTTCTGGTTCACGTTCCGGCGACCTATGCTTTCCTGGCCCTGGTCGTGTGGCATGTGATCCTCATTCACGTTTACCTAGTCTGACGGCCATGAAGCTTTCGTCGAAGAGATTCAGTTTCGAAAACAGCAACTATCAGCGCCCCAATCTCCAATGGCGCTGCGGGCGCGCTGCGGCGTGGGGCAAACCCTGTACTCGCGGCCCCAAGGGAGACGGGTCCTGCGGTGGGGTCACCGCATGCAAGCCGTTCTTTGACCAAAAAACCAGCCGCTGGGCCTGCCGCCGCCCCTTGGCCGCGGGAGGGCCTTGCTCAGATGGCCCCGGTCCCGATGGCCAATGCGCCCATCCCCAACCACCCTGCGTTCCCCGGCGCACGCTGCGCAGGATACGCAGCCGTCTGGCCCTGCTGGCTGTTTTTCTGGTGATTGCCGGAATCGGCGCGACCCTGGAATACGGCGCCGGATCGGGCGACCCGGGCAACAGCCTAAGCGCCGGCCCTCTGTCATCGGAACATGCGCGGTTCATCGGCAACGACTGCGCCGCCTGCCATGTTTCCCATGATGGCGACCTGGAAACCTTGGCGTCGGCGGTGCTCGTCCGCAGTGACATGACGTCTGCTTGCCTGGACTGCCACACGTTTGCGGGCGAGGAACGCAGTGCTCACAATTTCACCGAGATTGCCTCCAACAACCTTGCACCCGAGCAATCGACGCAGACGCTTTGCATCACCTGCCACACCGAGCACAACGGCTCGGAAGCAGACTTGGTGACGTTGAGCGATGCGCAGTGCAGTTCCTGCCATCAGATAACCATGGAGAACTTCGCCGATCATTCGGCGTTCGATCTGCAGTTTCCGCTGTGGCGGCGCACATCGCTGCGGTTCGATCATGTATCGCATCTGGGCAAATACTTTTCCCAGGCGGGCGCGGACGATCCTACCGGCTGCGTCGACTGTCACGTCGTTCAACGCGCCGACGTTGCGGTGCCGGTCCGTGGATTCGAGGAGACATGCGCTTCGTGTCACGCCGGGGACATCAACGATCGCGCGCTGACAATCCTGTCGCTTCCGGAGATGTCTGCCGAGCAGTTCGTGGCACTCGATCAGGAGTATCTGAGCGAAGTGTGCCCCTCACGCGGATCGCGCGAATTCTATCTATCGCTCATTCAGGCGCGTCAGGCAGTGGCCAACGGCGATCCGTTCGGCGATTTCGAATCGATCGCTTATGGCGAGGGTATGGATCCCGTCATGCAGTGGAGCATGGCCAGCGATAGTGCCGATATCTATGACCTTCCGATTGACGACGTCACGGTCGACGATCTCTCGTGGCTTTTCCTCGATATGGCCGATAGCGGTGCATCACCCCTTGCTGATCTGCTTGATGACCGTTCGGCGGGCACCGTGGAGGGCTCGGTCTTGCTCGCCGGGTTGAGCGATGCGCTTGTGCGTCAGGCGGTCTGCGCCTGGGCGTCCAATGCCGAAGTGAGACAGGATCCACCCTTAGGGGGCGGCTGGTACATCAACGGTCTGAGCCTGAACTACATGCCGGACGGTCACGCTGACCCGGTCATGCGCTCCTGGCTTGACCTGGCTGTGGCAGCCCCGACCCTGGCCACCGAACATGACGAGGAGGCCGCGCAGGCCCTGATCATGCGCGACACTCTGATCAACCCGAAACGCGGTGCTGGCGCCTGCGCCAGTTGCCATGGCGTCAGCGCCGAGAACGGTGATGGCGATGGCGCGGACGCTCTCGTGGCGATCGATTGGCGGCCTGTGGATTCGCCCTGGAGTCCCTATCTCAGCTACAGTCACGGTCCCCACCTCAATCTTCTGGGTGAAGGTGCGGCCTGCGTTCAGTGCCATCGCCTGAAGGACGAAAGCGGGCTGGCTGATGCGTTCGAAACCCTGAATCCAGTGCAGCCTGCCAGCAGCTTCATGCCTATTGGCAAGGGCCAGTGCATGGCATGTCACGGTGCCGAAGACGACTTGCAGGCCGTTGCCTCGGATCGCGGCTGCCTCCTGTGCCACGACTATCATCTGGATTCTGGCTTCCGCCATCAGATGGTTGATATTCAACAAGCAACAGAATGAGACACTCCATGACGACACCGCGACCTTGGACCTCTGCCCGCACCTGGGTGCTTCTGGGTACGGCCTTGGCGTTTCTGGCCTTCACGGGGCAGGTCCGTGATGTTCAGGCGCAGGATGAGGAGGTCGTCGAGGCTGAGCTCGTTGTTGATGACCCTCACGCCGCACTCTTCATCGAGGAAAATTATCCCAGCGCAAGCCAATGCGCCGACTGCCACGAGCGGATCTATTGGGAGTGGGCCTCCTCCAACCACGCCTATGCGTCGATCTCACCGATGTTTCATAAGTTCGAACAGACGATCAACGACCTTTCGTCGGGAACGATCGGAAGCTTCTGTGTGCGATGCCACCAGCAGATCGGCACCCAGATGGGCGAGCCGCGCGAGGCGCCGCTTTGGGAACGCAGCCAGATTTCACGCGAGGGTGTCACCTGCATCACCTGCCACCGCGTCGCTGCACAATACGGCAAGGTCAACGGCGAACGTACCGTCGAGCCCGGTCCGATCTATGACCCCATGCGCGGTTCTGGTGACGGCACCGATATCGCGGCTGTCCTCGAGGATCCAGATTACTGGAAGGTCGACACGGACGGTGAAGGCCGCGGAACACCGATACACAACGGCATCATCGAGTTCGAACAGATTTCAGAATCGGAATTTTGTGTCTCATGCCATCAGGTCGCCGTGCATCCGGGCATCAAGCTTGAGGTTGTGTGGGATCAATACCGTGACTCACCTGCCGCGGCCAACGGCGTGCAGTGCCAGGAGTGCCACATGGGTCTGGTGCCGGGCATCGCGGCTGGCTACGAGATGGACTATGCCGCCATCGTTGACGGCGAACCTGTGGGCGAACCACAGCCATACCAGAACCACGCATTCTATGGCCCGGGATATCCCATCGCGCATCCCGGCATCTTCCCTCAAAATCCCGATGCCCAGGCTTGGAGTATCCAGGAATGGCTCACCTTTGACTACAGGGCGGAATGGGGTACCGACGACTTTGAGGATGTCGCGTTTTACTATGAAGATACTTTTGATTTCGTCGCGCCCGACGTGATCGACCTCGCTTACGAAGCCGCCGAGGGGGATGAAGTCCCGCCCGTCGATGATCTTCTCGAGCTGCTCGATCTCGTGGCTGAAGCCGCTGACGAACGTGCCGTTCAGATGGCAAGCGCTGACGATCTCGAGGCTGCCTTGGCCCGGCTTTCCGGTACCATCGACGCCATTATAGCCGGCGAAGGCGATGCCCAAACCATGGCCGAGCGCCTTGAGGCCGACGTCGAGGTGGCACGCCTGGCGTTTGGTTACGGATTCCCGGAGGTTTGGGCCTATTCCAATGACCGGCTCGAAGCCCGCGAAGTGGTCGACTGGAACCTCATGCTGCTAGACCAGAAGCGTGAGCTTCGCGTGCAGGTCATGGAGAACGGCTCGCGTCTTGACGGGCCATTCTTCGACGATGTGCCCGAGGTGGGCCAGTCGTTTTCGTTCTCCTATCGCGTGACCAACACCGATGACGGTCACAATCTGCCCTCCGGCTCGCTCGGCGCCCAGCCGGAAATCTGGCTCAATGTCGCGCTTGTCGACCCTGACGGGATAACGGTCTTCGAGTCCGGTTATGTCGATGGCAACGGCGACATGGCGGACCTGCACTCCTTGGAAGTCGCATCGGGCGATATCGAACACGACGATCAGCTTTTCAACCTCCAGACCAAGTTCCTGACCACGAACGTCAAGGGCACGGATCGGGAGATGTATCTGCCGGTCAACTTCGACATCGACCAGATACCTTTCATCCGCCCCGCCAACGTTCCAACCAGCGTGCTGAACCATCCGCCGTTCATTCGTATGGAAGGCCGCAGTATTCCCCCGCTGGGCTGGCGCATGGCCGATTACACCGTTCCGGCCGACGCCATGACGAAACCCGGCACCTATACCCTGTCAGTCAGACTCCGCAGCCGCGCCGAACCGATCTACTTCATGCGCTTTGTTGGTGCGACGCGGGAGATGGAGCAGGCCATGAACGAATGGATGATCGATATCCATCCCTACGCCGTAACGTTCGAGGTGAACCCATGACCCCTATGTTTCCGTCCGCGTCCACCCGACCGGTCCTGCGGGGCGCGGGAGCGGTGTTCCTGTCGCTTTTCCTGATCGGTATGGCGTCGGCTGAGGAATCTGACCATATTGACCAGCCGCTACCAGAAATACCCGCAGATGCGGAGTTCACGGAATTCGACGATACCGTCTTCTTGCCCGATCCCGAATATGCCGACGACGCCTATGACCCCGATGAACAGATCGAAATCTACGGCGGTAAGGAAGCGATCGACGCGCCTCGGCCCTGGCTGGAACTTGGAACCCCGCTCTATCGCGAAGGCCCGCTGTTCGAGGAATATGCGTTTCTGGGCGAACGCAACCTGGTGCGCCCCAATCTGCGTGTTTACGGCGATCTGCGCACGGCCGTCGCCTATAACGACAATGGCGAGGGCGAGGTAGGACTGGTCGCAGCGCGCCTCAATCTCGACATCGATCTTGGCATCACCGCGACCGAACGCCTGCACGCATTCTTCCGGCCGCTGGACGAGGATAACAAGTTCACGCGCTACGAATTTTCCGGCGGCGACTCGATCGACGGATTTAGCAGTGAATTCAGCAGCGCGCCCGAAACCTTGTTCTTTGAAGGCGACCTAGGCTCGATCGTTACCGGGCTCACCGGCCGTTACCAGAGTTTCGACTTGCCCTTTGCCGTTGGATTAGTGCCGTTGCTCTTCCAGAACGGCATTTGGGTCGATGATGCTTTTGTCGGCGGAGCCTTCGCCTTGCCAGCGCGCAACAGTCCCGATCTCGACATCACCAACTTTGATGTCACGTTTTTCGCCGGGTTCGACAAGGTCACGTCGCCGGCGATCCGCGATTCCCAAGGTGGACTTGCAGACAAGAACGTCAATATCTTTGGCGTCACAACCTTCGTCGAAGCCAACGAAGGTTATTGGGAAGCTGGACTGGGCGCTCTGGTAGGTGAAGATGAGCTCAAAGATCTGGGCTACAACAGCGCGACGGTCGCCTTCACTCGGCGCTATGGGGGCTGGCTCTCGAATTCCGTGCGAGGCTTCTGGACCTTCGGTCAGGATCCGCCGGCGGGTGTGTCCCAGACAGCCGACGGCTTTGCGCTCCTGGTGGAGAACTCGCTGATTACCAACAGGCCGCTGACCCTGGTGCCCTATTTCAACGCCTTTGTAGGGTTCGATCAGCCCCAGCCTCTGGCGCGTAATACCGGACTGCTCAAGAACACCGGCATCAATTTCGATACTGACAATCTGACCGGATTTCCCAGCCTCGACGATACCGCCAACAACACCTTCGGCGGCGCCCTTGGGGTGGAATATCTGTTCAATCTGGATCGTCAGTTGGTCGTTGAGCTTGCTGCCCTGCGCACCTTCGGCGACGACGCCACGCGTTCCGCACCGGGCGACCAGTTTGCGCTGGGCGTGCGTTACCAACAGCCGATCAGTCTGGACTGGATCATCCAGTTTGATGTGATGCACGGCTGGCGGGAAAGTGCGGACGATATCTCCGGCGTGCGTTTTGAAATCAGAAATAAGTTCTAGGCAGGGAGCGCAAGTACGCGATGGAACCCAACCTGATTGTCAACCTGGCGGCCGCAGCCGTCTTCGGCGCGATCGCGGCTTATATCCTGGTCTTGACCGTGCGGCAGGCGCATGGAAGGGCTATGATGGCCCGTCTGGCCGAGAGCGAGCAACAGCTTCTGGGTTATCGGATCCAGGATCTGATCGAACGGAGCCGGTTCGAACGCATGCGTGAGGAACTGTCATGGGGCGGGTGGCGCAAGTTCGAGATAGCTCAGCGGGTCGACGAAGGCGGCGATGTTTGTTCGTTTGTTCTGGCACCCCATGATAAGCGTCTGCTGCCGCCCTTCATGCCGGGTCAGTATCTGACCTTTCAGTTGAAACTTCCCGGACAGACCAAACCGGCGGTTCGCTGCTATTCGCTGTCGGATGCTCCTGCAACCGAGGGCTACCGAATATCGGTTAAGCGCCAGGTTCCGCCCCGGGATGAAACGAAGGCGGACGTCACGAAGTCTTCGTCAAACTGGCTGCACAGCACTGTTCGCGAAGGCGACATTCTGGACGTCAAGGCGCCCAGCGGGCATTTCTTTCTTGATCCGTCGCAACATCAACCCGTTGTCCTGATCGGTGGCGGCGTGGGCATTACTCCAGTGCTCAGCATGCTCAACACCTTGGTAGCCCGCGACTCGGAACAGGAAATCTGGTTCTTCTATGGTGTGCGCAACGGGCGCGAACACATCATGAAGGAGCATTTGGAGCGCATCGCGAACGAACACCTCAACGTGCGTATGCATGTCTGCTACTCCGACCCTGAGGAGACGGATCGGGAAGGCAAGGATTTCCAGCACAAAGGGCGCATCGGGGTCGATCTTTTCAAGAAGCTGATGCCGTCCAACAACTACGACTTCCTGTTCTGCGGCCCCCCGCCCATGATGACCTCATTGTATGAGGGACTTCACGAATGGGGCGTCCCGGACAAACACATCCACTTCGAGGCCTTTGGCCCGGCAAGCGTCAGGCGCGTCGGTCAGGCGACGCAATCTCAAGCGGAACCCTCCGTTGCGCCGAAGAATTTCGAGATTGTCTTCGCGCGCAGTGGCAAGACCGTTGCCTGGAGCGGCGAGTTCGACTCTCTGCTCGATCTGGCTGAAGCCAACGGCATCCCCATGGAATCGGGCTGCCGCGCAGGCAACTGTGGCACCTGTGTGGCGGCAGTCAAATTCGGTGATGTGAGCTACGCAATCACGCCGGGCTACCCACGAGAGTCCGGCACGTGCCTGACCTGCTGTTCGGTACCGAAGTCTAATCTGACGATCGATGCATGATCCTGACCTGCTCCCAAAGAATCAGACCATTTCAGCCTGGAATTTTCCATTTATGTTCCCGTGATCGGGAGAAGGAGATTTCCATGAAGGCGTCGAAGTTTTCAGAAGCACAGATCGCGTTTGTTTTGAAGCAGGCTGATGAGG
>JABIUG010000424.1 GCA_018700655.1 Rhodospirillaceae bacterium
ATACCAATCCTGCCAGCCGTGGTAGCCACAAAGGGCAATCCGATCTCGTCCAGTGAAGGCCCGCGACAGCCGGATGCATGCGCTTGTGGCGTCGGTGCCGTTCTTACCGAAACGGACCATCTCGGCCGACGGCACGAGACGGACCAAACGCTCGGCAAGATCACTTTCAAGCTCTGTTGCCAGGCTGAAGCTGATTCCGCGATCGAGCTGTCGGCGCACGGCCCAGTCAACTTCTGGATCACGGTAACCCAGTACCACCGGCAACAACCCACTCACCATGTCGACATACTCATTGCCATCGACATCCCAAACCCGTCCACCGTCACCATGGGTCAGGAACAGGGGCGCCTCGCCGGGCGGCAGCTGTAGACGGCTCTTGGAAAAGGTCTGAGAGCCCAGCGGAATCACTGCTTCGGCACGAGCGATCATGCGATGAGAGGCCTCGAAGCTGCGTTCGGTCGCCACTGTTTCTTCGGCTCTCGAGGCGGAAAAACCTTCGTTGCGTGCGGCCTGGCTCGCACGGTTAAGTTCAGGGCGGGCGCGCAACAAGGCGAGCACTGTCGTCATCGACGCGGCCCGGGCCTCAGGAAGCTCAGCCATCAGGACCGCGAGAAAAGCGTGGTCGTAAGCGGTGTCGAGTGTCCAGCGATGGCGCGCCAATCCCGGGACAGGGCAGGTCAGGTTCAGGCTGGCGAAGCGTGCCTTGGAATTGCGGATGAATGGCGTGACATGTTCGCGATCTGATGGACGGCGCGCATCGGCCGCGGCACCCTCCAGGGCGGCCATCGTCATGGCCTCGCAATCGAGACCGTCGGGCCAGCTTGCCGGATCGACATTGCTGGCATAATCGACACCACCTTCGATCAGCAGAGCCAGTACCTGACCGGCAACCTCAGGATCGAGCAGCGGGCAGTCGGCGGTAAGGCGCAGGACAATGTCAGCAGCGTACTCACGCGCGGCGCCAACAAAGCGATCGAGAACATCACTTTCGCTACCGCGAAAGCAAGCCACATCCCGCTCGGCGCACCAGGCCGCGAGGGCATCGTCGCCAGCCTGCAAGGACGTCGCCACGACGACCTTGTCGACCCCTGCGGTTTTACCCGCCGCGCCGACGACATGCGCAAGAACCGGACGGCCGGCAAGCTCCATCAACACCTTGCCAGGCAGTCGAGCGGAACCCATGCGCGCCTGGATGATCGCAACCGTTGTCATTGCGGCAACCCCGCCATGGAGCGTGCCTGCAGTGTGGTGGTGAGAACCTGCAAGGCTTCGATGCCGTCACAACGCGGAGATGAGAGACCTCCAAGGCAGTCCAGAAAGTCCCTCATCTCGGCGACATAATCGTCGGCCCAGGCGCCGGGTGTGGCCATGGATTCCTGTTCTGCTCCGTCTGCGTCCAGATGGCACAGGGTTCTTGCGTTGAGGTCATAGACCAGTGTGCCTTGCGAACCTGAAACGCTGCCACGCCGCACCGGCGGGCGCGCCAGGTAGTCGAGATGAAGATTGCTCGATGCGCCGCTCTCGTGAACAAGCACAAGATCGGCCACGTCTTCGCTCTCCATATCGAGCAGGCCGCTGCGCCTTGCAACACAGGACGCAACACGACCGTAACCCAACAGATGGCAAGCAAGATCAATCTCGTGAACGATGTCGTTGATGACGCCACCCGTGACCGGATCAGCGGCATATCCCAGGCGATAATCCTGGGCCGGACGCCAGCCCGGCAGCCACGACCCACAGACGGCACGAAGGCCCCAGACCTGCCCGACAGCGCCCCCATCAATCAGCATCCGCATACGCTCGACCACCGGGTGGTAACGCAACATGAAGGCGGCAAATACCGTGATGCCCTTTGCTGCTGCGTTCTCCAGCAGGCCAGCGATATCGGCGTCGGAGTGCGCCAGGGGTTTCTCGGCAAAAACGGAGCGCCCTGCCCCGATGACAGCGGCAAGGTCGTCGGCATGGCTGCCATTGGGCGTGGCGATGACAACCGCTTCGGCGGCCTCGATCACGGCCTGGCGATCGGCAACGGCAAGGCCGCCTCCCGCGACCAGGCGGTCGCAACTTGCCTGATCGGGATCAAAGCCGATCACATCGCAATTGAGCGCCAGCAGATTGCGGGCATGACGCATGCCGATGGAGCCCAGGCCAAGAACACCGATCACGTGATCCTTCATGGGCGCATCGGTTGCCCGGCCTGGGCCAGCACCCGCTTCAACTTGACGAGATTGTTGTCGGAAAAGACCAGCATGGTGCCAAGAGCCAGGGAATCGGCTCCAGCCGCCATGGCTTCGGTCAAGTGATCAAGCGTGCCGGCGCCGCCCTCGAGAATGATCGGCACGTTGACGGCATCGCGTGCACGGGCATGAAGCGCGAGATCCAGCCCGCTGCGTGCACCTTCACGGTCGACCGCCATCAGACGAACTTTGCCAGCGCCCCGGCCGACACCCTCGAGCATCCAGGCAAGCCAGTCACCGCCGCCCGCCGCCATGCCGGTGCGATGGTCGAACAACCGGCCAGCACCATCATCCATCAAGACATCGATGCCGAGCACCACGGCCTGACGGCCGAACAGTTCAGCGAGCTCGGTGATGAGTTCGGGCCGGTCGATGGCGGTGCTGTTCACGGTGATCTTGTCGGCACCGACATCCATGGCCAGACGTGCAGTGGCCGTGTCGCTGATGCCGCCGCCCACCGTGAGCGGGATCTGGATCTCTGAAGCAATCGCGCGAAAGACATCAAGGTCGGGCATGCGACCTTCGCGGTTGGCGTCGATATCAAGCACCACCAGCTCGTCCGCGCCCTGTGCATTATGTGCGCGCGCCGTCGAGGGCGGCGCGCCGGCGTCACGATGATGACGGAACGCCTCGCCTTTCACCAGACGCCCACCACGCAACAGCAGGCTTGGGATGATACGATTCTGCGGCAAGGGTTCAGGGTTTCCAGTCCAGGAAAGCCTGCAGAATACGTTCGCCGCCAAGCTGGCTTTTCTCAGGGTGGAACTGCACGGCAAAGAGGTTTTCGTGGCGAATGGCGGCGACCAGCAGGCCACCGCAATCGACCGTCGCGGCGACATAACGCTCATAGGTCGTAAGGCAGTTGCTGTGACAGAAATAGACGAACCGGTCGCGTGCGCCACTACCGATCAGACCATCGGCCGCAGGCGTGGCGGCGATCTCGCTCCAACCGGTATGGGGGACCCGGCACGGCAGGCTGGTGTTGTCTTCGATGGGGCCGGCATGGCCTGGAATCCAGCCAAGACCGTCGTGGCTTCCAAACTCGTCAAGCCGCTCGGCCATCATCTGCATGCCAAGGCAGATGCCCATGATCGGCGCACCCTTGTCACGGGCCAGGTCGAGCGCTTCGGCCATGCCTGTTTCACGCAACGCAACGAGCGCCGGACCCGCGGCACCCACCCCGGGAAGAACGACCCGTTCGGCATCGGCGACTTCGTCAGGATCGCTGGCCAGAACTGGATCGGCGCCGGCGAGATAAAAGGCGTTGGCAACCGAGCGCAGGTTGCCTGCTCCATAATCGACGATCGTGACACTCATGGCTTCTGACGCCGGTTCAGATCAGGCCTCGTCGGCCCCGCCGACTCTGGTCCACTGCTCGAAGTCCCAGGGTTTCTGGCTCATCTTGTTGGCCTCGGCCCAATCGAGATCAAGCGCCTCATGCGGGCTGACGACATGACCGTTCACGATCTCCATGAAGTCGGCTTCAGAGATGCCGAGGTAATGCAGGAAGACATCGAGAGAGCCGGGGCGTTTGCCGTCATAGGCGGCAACCAGCGCCTCTCCCTCGTCACGACTGAGGCGGCCGTTCCGAATGTCGATCGAGGCAAGGTGCGATGTTCGCCCAAAACCACGCTTGAGATATTTGATGTAGTCACGCACGCCTTGCATGAAACATTCGATCTTTTCGTAGTTGTACTCGGGCGGCACGCCTTCGACTTCGTCACCCTGCCAGCCAAGATCCTCCTTGATGAGATCAACCTGCTTCCTGACATCCCAGGGAATATAGGAACCAAGGCACACCGAGCGCATGCGCAGACGGCGCAGTTCAGCCAGCGGAGGATAGGTATAGGGTTTGAGATCACGGGCGGTGACGGGATACTCACCGATGGTGTTGTCGAGCATGCCAATCATGTCCTCGGCATTGATGCCCAGATTAACCAACGTGTTGAAACGTCGCTCATCGACCTCCTCGTCCTCGTCATAACCATAGAACGAGGCGTATTCGGCGCTGGGTTCGCCCCAGATCACCAACGGCACCTGCTTCTCGACCGCGATGCGCATGGGATAGGCGAAGATGCCGGTATGACAGTGCCAGCAAAAATCAGCGCGGCGGCGCAACGCTTCGAACATGAGCTTCCTCACGACCTGCCAGTTCGGCGTGAAGGTCATGACGTCGCAGCCCAGCTTGCGGAAGGTGCGGATGTTGTTCTCGATCAGGGTCGAGCGCATGAACCCGTGGTCGAACCGCACGACCAGCGGCTTGAGACCCAGTTCCTTGACCAGATACCAGAGCGTGTAGGTCGAATCCTTGCCGCCTGAGAAGGGCACGATGCAGTCATAGTCGTGTTTGCCGCGCACCTCTTCGACCAGCTTTTCGAACTCCAGCTTCTTGGCATCCCAGTCGATCCCGGTCTGCTTGAATTCGACCTGCTGGCAGACTGTACAGACGCCGCCTCCGTCGAAGGCCAGCGTTTCGGAAGTTTCGGGCATCACGCAACGGCTGCATTGTTTCATAGGCTGGCCTCCTGGCCCGGGACATGGGCATCGGCGCGGGCGACAAGAGCACCAAGGCCGTCTGCATCGAGCACGTCGCTGTTCTGATTGCTGGCGTAGCGAAAATTCTCTTCAACCTTGCGGGCGCCAATCGCTTGGTAGGCTTCCAAACTCCAGTTGTCATAGCCCGGGCAGATAACGAAACGGTCATCGAGTTCGAGTGTGGCGCGTGCATCGTCTTCGGTGATCATCACCTCGTGCAGCTTTTCGCCAATGCGGATGCCGACATTGCGGATCGGCAGCTCGGGCGCGACGACCGCCGCAAGGTCGGTCACCAGAGAACTTGCGATCTTGGGCACGAAGATCTCGCCTCCCTGCATCAGGGCAAGACTCGAAAGAACAAAGGCAACGCCCTGTTCAAGCGTGATCCAGAACCGGGTCATGCGTGGATCGGTGATCGGGAGATGATCGACGCCCGAAGCCTTCAGGCTTCGAAACAGCGGCAACACACTACCGCGCGAACCCAGGACATTTCCGTAACGGGCGACCGAGAACCGCGCACCGTCGTCACCGGAAAGATTGTTGGCGGCAACAAAGATCTTGTCGGAAGCAAGCTTGGAAGCGCCGTAAAGATTGATCGGGCTCGCGGCCTTGTCGGTCGACAACGCAACGACCCGCTGAACCTTGGTGCGCAGTGACGCCTTCACGACATTCTCGGCACCATGGATGTTCGTCATGATGCATTCGAACGGGTTGTATTCGGCTGCAGGGACGTGCTTGAGGGCAGCGGCATGAACGACGACATCAACATCGCGCATGGCCATTTCCAGACGATCGACATCGCGCACGTCACCGATGAAATACCGCACGCAGGGATGGCTCCGGTCGTCGAAATTTCGGGCCATCTCATACTGTTTCTGCTCGTCGCGACTAAAGACGATCAACTTGTGGGGTTTGAAGCGCTTAAGCACGGTCCCAACAAATGCCTGGCCGAACGACCCGGTGCCACCGGTCACGAGGATGGAGGCGCCATTGATCTCTGGAAGTGGCGCATCAAAGGCGCGTGGAGATACGCTCACTGGTTTGGCCGATCTTGTGATTGGGAGATATTGGGATACTGCATCTTGGGATATGGAGCGGGCCTTGCCACGCTACCGCAGGCCGGGTGATTCACGTTCACCAGCCTCGGCGCACAATGTTCATCACATGAACGTCAGGGTCAAGTTCAATTTCTGAACGCAAAAAATCCTCACATCATTTGACAACGCCGCCGCGCCTGCCGAAGCTCCCGCACATCAGCGCTCCGAGGGTGTTTTGAACGACCTTTCCGACAGGCCATCGCAGACCGAAACAACGCTCGACGCCATGGCAAGAATGGCCGCAGACGGCAATGCCGGCTGGACGACGTTGCCGCCCGATGCCTATTGCAATCCCGAGATCCACGCGCTGGAGGTCGAGCACATCTTCAAGGCAGGCTGGATCGCGATCGGACGTGCCGACGAGGTCGCCGAAGCCGGCAGTTTTTTGACGCGCGAGATTGTCGGCGAACCGATCGCCATGATCCGGGGCCAGGATGGGATCCTGCGGGTCTTTTCCAACATCTGCCGCCATCGCTGGATGAAACTGCTCGACGGGCGGGGCCGCAAGGCCGTGATCACCTGCCCCTATCATGCCTGGGTCTACGGCCTGGACGGCGCCCTGCGCAAAGCACCCGACATGGACCAGCACCCGACCTTCAAGGTTGACGATATCCGGTTGGGCCAATTGCACCACGAGATCTGGCAGGGCTTTGTTTATGTCAACCTGGATGGCCGGGCAGAGCCGCTGGCCTCACGCCTCTCCGATCTGACTCCGCGCATTGCGGCTTATGGCCTGGACGATTGGGTGACTGCAGGCACCGTTGAATGCTTCATGATCCCCTGGGACTGGAAGGTCATGCAGGACAACGGCGAGTGTTACCATCACGCCGGACTTCACCCGCGAACCTTTCAGGATGTCTTTCCCGGGGAAGAAGCCGGTGCGGTCACCGGCAACGACTGGACCATGCTGTGGACCCCAGCCCGTGACAGCCTGCTGGAAACCACCGCGTCGGGCGAGACGCTCATGCCCGACTGTTATTTCGAACCGCTCGAAGGGCTCGATGACTTTCAGCGTACCAACTTCATGCTGGTCTACGTACTGCCCAACTTCTTCATCTACCTGCAGCCCGATTGCGGCCTGCTGATCCGGGTCGAACCGATCGCGGCGGGCCGTTGCAACATGTCCGGCGATCTCATTGTGCCGCGTCAGGCCCAGGCCCTGCCGGACTATCAGGAACGGCTTGATCGTTTCACGGCGTTCTTCAACCGCTTCAACGACGAAGACACGCCAGTCAACACGGCGATCCAGAAGGCGCTTGAAAGCGGCCGGGGAGGGCCTGCCCCGCTCTCCCACCTCGAAGCCCATAACCGCCACGTCGCGTGGTGGGTCGCCAGCAAGCTGGCCGGGGCGACCGCGACCAGAACCAAGAGCAAATCCTGATCTGAATGGATTGCGAAGTAATCCATTCAGATCAGGATTTGCTCTAACTCTATGAATTAGAGCGGATTCACACGCTCACACGGAACCATTTTGTGGTTTCGTGTGAATCCGCTCTAGTCGTCGCGTTCCAGCCGGGTGACCAGTCGTTCGATATCTGCGGTGGCCTTCTTCAGCTCTGCAACAATGGCTGTGCGATCATTGTTCAGCGGCAGGTCCTCGGCCAGAAGTTCCAGCTTCGAGCGCGAGCGCCAGGCGACATGACGTGCCAGCTCAGCCAACAGGCCGGGCTCGCCCCATCCGGCCATGCGTTCAACCTTGGTCGGATCGGCCTTTGAAACATCGGCCGTGACGAACCCCGGCACCAGCGTGATCCGCTCGCCTTGCGTCTCCAGCCTGCTGGCGCGATGCAGCACCAGGTGGCCCTGCTGAAAGAGTGCGTAGCCGGCCCCGGGAAAGTCGATGGTCTCGACAAGGTCTTGCGGCAGCTCTTCCAGAAAGCCTTCGGTCAACAGGCCCGGCGTCGTGTCCAGAAGCGATGCAGCATGATCCAGCGTTCCCCGGAAGAACTGGAACTTGCCACCCTGGAATGTCGTCGGGTCGCTCGCCATCAGGACATAGTCGAAACCGATGGAATCGATGTGCCAGTTGTCGATCGCCTTGGAGAAGTCGTCGGGCGCGAAGTTGATATAGACCTGCTGGGACGGCAGCGAGTGGGGCGCCAGTTCGGTTCCGGCAACATCGGAGAGAAACGCCGCGACATCGGGGCTGTTGGTGAGGTCACGCAGGAACCGCGAACGATAGACCGCGCCCGCCACATAGGAACTGGTGCGCTGGCCCTCTTCCGTGCACCGCTCATCACGCAACGCCCGGCAGACCGCCTGGACCGCTGACACACCTTCGTTGCTCATCAAACGGAACGGCCCCGCAGCCGCAACCGGCGAAGGCGTCGCCGCGATGACGCTATCGTCGTAGCCGAAATCCGCCAGTGACCAGATCTTTGCCGGCGCTTCCAGCGCGAGATGACGTGCGGGATCAAACACTGGCTCATCGGCGAGTGGCTCGTAGCCTTGTGGTATGGCATTCGGGAATGGCGGTGACGCAGCTGTCATGCCTGAAGCCTAGCACCAGGCAGGAAAGCGCGTCTTGCCAATGTCATGGACACAACGTTGATCGATCCCCAGCGAAGGCTGGGACCGATACGCGGCTTGCCAGAAACACACGAACTCCGCGTATGGATATCAGCCGGCCAACGCCCTCAAGGCATCGATACCCACGGCCTTGCCGTCGAACTCTTCCATGGCGTCGGTCAGGCATTCCCACATGTAAACGATCGAGGCGCTATCGATCACCATGTCGATGGCATAGGTCGCGCCACGGTCGTTGCGCACCATGACGGCGTTCATGCGCGCGACGCTGGTCTGGGCAATCTGGTGGTTGGCGAAGCGATGGGCACGCAGATCGATGCCGCACATCTTGGCCATCATATGGGGCACCTGAGCGCCGGTCATGGAGATCCGTGCGTTGGTGTCGGCACGGGGCACGGGGAAACAGACCGCACCTTCCATGGTCCAGGCCGCAGCGAGCTTGTCGATCACGGCATGTTCGCCACCATCGGCGCCGATCAGCAGCAACTCACCGGCCGAAAGACGGCAGGCCAGCGTGCCGTCGCCCTGGGCGCGGGCCTGGTTGGGTTCGGGCAGGTCGAGGCCCTGGCCGCCGGCCCAGCCCGCCATGTCCCAGCCCTTGTAGCCGGCGCGCGGCAGGGCCGTGAGATCGGCAATGCCCAGGTTGGCGCCAGCCGCGATTTCGCCGGCTGCGTCACCGTAATGGGCGGCTGCGGCAAAGCCGTTGATCTCGGTCCAGTGCGCGCCCAACGAGGCCGAGACCCGATAAAGGTTGGAGCGGCGGGTGCAGTCTGTCGGTGTGAGTGCGTCAGGCATGATGATTCCTCACAGCTCCTGGCGGGCGTTTTCGGGATCAAAGAAAGGCAGGGGCACGACCTTGCAGGTCACCATCGTGTCGAGATCCATCTTCACGCGTTTGCCCGATACATGACCGGAATCAACGCGGACCTCGAAGCTGGTCCCGGCCTCGGCCTGGTCGGTC
>JABIUG010000425.1 GCA_018700655.1 Rhodospirillaceae bacterium
ATGACGGTCGTCTGGGCTTTGCCTGGCAGGCCGAAGACCTCAACGCTGCCGGAGCCGTGGGCAATGCAGCAGGCGCCACGGCCGAGATCGGCAACATATTGCTCGGCGCCCATGCCCAACGCCTGGCCGAGATGATCATGGACGCTGCTGATTTCGAACGACAGGCACATTTCCGCCCGGGCACCTGAACCATGGAAATCGTCATTGTCGGTGCCGGGATCGGCGGTCTGGTTGCTGCACTGGCCCTCAACGCTGCCAGGCACAGGCCAGTTCTTTACGAATCCGTCTTCGAACTGCGCGAGCTTGGCGTCGGTATCAACCTGTTGCCCCACGCCGTGCGGGTACTCGCGGACCTGGGACTTCAGAAGCGGCTGACCGACAACGGCATCGAGACCGCCGAACTTTTGTATTTCAACAAGCACGGCCAGAAAATCTGGCGTGAGGCGCGCGGCCTCGAAGCCGGTTACGGCTGGCCACAGATCTCGATCCATCGCGGCAAGCTGCACACCCTTCTGCGTGAATGTGTCATCGAGCGCATCGGACCAGACGCCATCCATGCCGGCCACCACCTCAGCGCACTCGAACAGAATGGAACCGCAACCGAGTTGCTGTTCACAGACCGGCTGACAGGTGAGCGAGTCCTGAGACGCAGTGCCGAGTTGGTCCTTGGCGCCGATGGCATCCATTCGGCAGTGCGCGCGCACCTCCACCCCCAGGAAGGTCCACCGATCTGGAACGGCGCCGTTCTCTGGCGCGGCGTTTGCGAGAGCGAAACCTTCCTCACCGGCCGCTCCATGTTCATGGCCGGCCACGCCAACCAGAAGTTCGTATGTTACCCACTCTCGCCACGCCATCTGGCGGCTGGACGCTCCCTGACCAACTGGGTCGCCGAGTTGCGCTTTGATCCCGGGGTGGCGTTCAATCGAGAAGACTGGAACCGCAAGGCCGATCCGGCCGACTTCCTGCCCGCCTTTGAAAGCTGGAACTTCGACTGGCTCGATATCCCTTCCCTCATTCACGCGACTGACGACATCTGGGAATACCCCATGGTTGACCGCGACCCGGTGGGCCGCTGGAGCTTCGGAAATGTCAGCCTGTTGGGCGATGCCGCCCACCCGATGTATCCGATCGGTTCAAACGGCGCGTCACAAGCCATTCTCGATGCTGCCGCCCTGGCCGAGGCTCTGGACAGCCATGATGATGGTCCCACAGCCCTGCTCGCCTATCAGGACCGGCGCCTTGAGCCAACTGCGGGCATCGTGCGCGCCAACCGTGGCCAGGGGCCCGAACAGGTCATGCAGATGGTTGAAGACCGCGCGCCGGACGGGTTTGACGATCTGGACACGGTCATCTCGCGTGAAGAACTCGAAGAAACCGCTTTGCGCTACAAACGCCTTGCCGGCTTCGACCCCGAAACCCTGAGGCGCACCAACCATGCCTGAGGCCCTGCAAGCCCTGTCTGACGGCGCATCGGTGCTTCTGCGTCGACAGGGTAATCCCGCAGGCATGCGCATTCTGGTCAGCCACGGCACCGGTTTTGCCGTCGACGGCTTCCGGCGCATGTGGGAGCCGCTTTGCGTGAATTTCGACGTCATCACGTTCGATTTGCGCCATCACGGCCGCAATCTTGCCTGCGACCCGGCCTCGATCAATGCCGAGCGGCAGAACGCCGATATGCGCGAAGTGCTTGTCGGTACCCATGAACAGTTCGGCATCAAACAGACCTTCGGGCTGTTCCATTCGATCTCTGCGCTTGCCGCCCTCCGGGTCGAAACCCGTGCGCCGGGATCATTTGCCGGCCTCGTTCTGATCGAGCCGCCTGCCCCGCCTCCTGCCGGCCATCCGCTGGAAGCAACGTTCGAAGAAGGTCGCCTGGCTCTCGCTGCACGCTCGGCCCGACGCCAGGAGCGGTTCGAGAGCATTGCCGAACTTGCTTCCAAATATGCCGGACGCGAACCATTTTCCCTGTTCGAGGAAGGTGCTGGCGAGGAACTGGCAAGATCCATTCTGGTTCAGGATGGCGTTGGCTGGCGGCTGGCGTGTTCCCCCGATGCCGAAAGCCGCTACTACACGACCAACTTCGATGACGGTCTTTTCGACAGGGCCGATGCCGTTGGCTGCCGGGTTTTGATGCTGGCCGGGCGCAACGACCTCACCCTTCCGGGAACGCCGGCACAACTAGCCGGCGATCTGGCGCAGCGTGGCGGTTACGACTATCTCGAACTGGCCGATGCAACTCACATGATGCCGCTGGAGCGTCCCGGCGCCATCGCAGCGATGACCAACGCCTTTATCGCTTCAGTGTGAGGCTGTCAGCGGGGCCAGACGCCCGAGATGATCCCGCAGCATCCGGGTCTGGCGATCCGCGGACCAACTGCGCGGTTCGAGTGTTGCACGCAGACCGATACCGTTGATCACCGCGCAAAGCGCCTCGGCTTCATCTTCAAGGCTGTAGCGCAGAACAAGCTCGCCTCTTTCGCACATCCCCGTCAGGAGCCGGTCGACCTTTTTGCGCCAACGTCGGTGCATGGATCGCTGCAGCGGCCCCAGCTTGGGATCGTGCATCGCCCGTGACCAGAAGCAGTACCAGACCTTGGTCTCTGCCCGACCGGAGCGGTGCAACGGCAGGGCTTCGCTGAGAAACCCGATGGCGTCTTCAGGATCGCGCTGCAGAGACCGCTCCATTCGCCGGTTCATCGTCTCGATGGCATGTTCGAGGGCGGCCAGCAGCACGGCGTCCTTGTCTGTGAAGTAGTGGGTGATGGTGCCGGTCGTACAATCGGCCTCGCGACCGACATCCACCAGTGTCACGGCTTCAAGACCACGTCGCGCGATCGCCGCACATGCGGCACCAGCAATCATGCTCTTGCGCTGTTGATGATCGACCACCTTGGGCATTGACACATCACCGTTTCATGTTTTTACATAATTACCATTATGCAAAGGCCTGGCAATGACGGCAAGTATCGAGGGAGATGACGATGGACATGGGGCTCACCAAGGACGACCTGGATGTTCGCGCACGTGCACGCGAGTTCAGGGAGAAATTTCTGTTTCCCAACGAAGAAGAACTCGATGAACATGACCATCTCCCCGAAGCAACGGAAAGCCAGATTCGCCAGGGTGTTCTCGACTACCGCTTGAATGCGATCAACCATGCACGCGAGTTCGGCGGACAGGCCATGACGATGGTCCAGCAGTGTATCGTCAACGAAGAAGTCGGCGCGGCAACCAACGCGCTCTGGGGCCGCGTATGGCAGCCCCCGGTCTGCCTGCAGGACGGTACGCCTGAACAGATCGAGAAGTACCTCATCCCTGCCTGTCGCGGGGAACTTCGCACCTCATTCTGCACTTCGGAACCGACAGCAGGCTCCGATGCCGGTGGGGTCAAGACCGCTGCCGTTATCGATGGCAACCACTATGTCATCAACGGTGAGAAATGTTTTGCCAGCAACGCCGAGTTCGCCGATCTCAACCTCCTGACCACAATTGTTGACAGTGACCCCACCAAACCCACCTTGTTCCTGATCGACAAGGGAACGGCAGGGTTCAACGTCCGCTGCCTGCCCCGCTTCGCCCAGCGCTCCGGCCACGGCCACCCCGAACTCGACATCGAGGACATGCGTGTCCCCACGACCCAGATCCTGGGCGAGGTCGGTAAAGGTTACGAACTCACCAAGGACTGGTTTGTCGAAGCACGGCTGGCGATTGCTGCACGAAGCATCGGCATGGCGATCCGCGCCACGGAACTTGCCCTGGAATGGGCGCGCGAACGTGAACAGTTCGGCCAGGCAATTATCAACTTTCAGGCGGTCGAATTCATGATCGCCGAGATGGCAACCGACATCATGGCCGGCAAGTCGATGCTCTACCGCGTCGCCCAGGAAATCGATTCCGATCTCGACCGCAAGACCGCCCACGCCAAGGCAAGCGCGATCAAGCTGTTCTGTTCGGAAGCAGGTTTTCGGGTGGTCGACAAGGCGGTCCAGATCTTCGGCGGCCGTGGCACCATGTGTGAAAACCCGGTCGAACGCCTGACCCGCGACGTGCGTCTGGAACGCATCTGGGAAGGCACCTCGGAGATTCAGAAGATGGTCATGGGTGGCCAGATCAGAAAACGCGGACTGGATATGTACACGGGATGGGACTGATCCGGCTTGCACTCGCACCTTCAACAGGGCCAACTCTTTGCCCAGAACCCAGTTCGTTTCCTTCCCGGAGCCTAATGTGAAGCACCCAAGTTCGTTGAAGGAAATCGTCGAAAACGGTTTGTGTCTGGGCTGCGGCCTGTGCCAGTCCGTCGCCGGACCCGATCGGGTCGAAATGGACTGGGTCGACCCTCCTGGCCGGCTGCGTCCACGCATCCTCAGGCCCCTGGACGAAGCAACGGAAAAGGCCATCCTGGCGAGTTGTCCGGGTGCCTTGCTCGACGAACCACTCGATCCCAAACGTCACGGCCACGAGGCCCGTGAAGACCCTTCGTTCGGGCCATGGATCCGAGCATGGAAGGGGCATGCCAGTGACCCGGAGGTCCATCGCATGGCTTCGTCCGGGGGGGCGCTGACAGCCCTTGGCCTCTATCTGATTGAAACCGGCGAAGTCGATTTCATCTACCATGTCACAGCCGATGAAGAGCGCCCCATGCGTTCGCGCAGCCATGTTTCGACAACGCGTGAAGACGTTCTGGCGGGCGCCGGTTCCCGCTATGGCCCGGTCGCACCGCTCGACCGTTTCGTTGAGCAACTCGACAAGGGCAAACCCTTCGCCGTGATCGGCAAACCCTGCGACATCTCCGGTGTTCACAACATGCGCAAGATCGACCCGCGCGTGGACGAGCTCTTGAAGTACACGATGGCCTTTTCCTGCGGCACCTTCGCCGACCTGCAGTGTTCGCGATGGATGCTTGAACGTGTCGGGTTTCCCGGTGGCCAGGAAGGCGAGGAGAACCTCTCGCTCTACCGTTATCGCGGCTATGGCTGCCCGGGACCGACCCGCGCAGTCGACAAGGAAGGCAAGGTCTATGACGAGAAGTACCTGAGCTTCTGGTACGGTAATCACGGCTGGACCCATCAGTTCCGTTGCAAGATCTGTGCGGACCCGACCGGCGAGGCAACCGACATCTCTGTCGCAGATGCCTGGCCTGGCGGTGGGCCGACCGAGGAGGAATGGGGCGGCTACAGCATGTTCATCAGTCGCACGCCACGCGGCGATGCCCTGATGCAGGCCGCAATCGATGCTGCTGTGGTGACGGTCGAAGTCGATGACATCAAGACCCTTTACGACGTGCAGCCCCATCAAGCGGTCAAGAAACAGGGCATCAATGCCCGCCTCAAGGCGATCGAAGATTCCGGCAGCCCTGGTCCCGTGTTCCACAACATGCGGCTGGATCAAGCCCAGGCACAGAACGATCAGGAATTTTTCGACAGCAACCACGAGGGCACCAGAGTGAGGATCGAGAAAGGCGTGAACCGTGAACGTCTTGCCTGACGCAAGCCGGATAACGCGCCGGCGCAAAAACCTTCGAAAGCTGACCAACGCCCGCTCGATTGCCTTTATCGGTGGTGCGAGTGCGGCCAGCGGCATCGAATATTGCCGTGCCCTGGGCTTTCAGGGAGATGTCTGGGCGGTCAATCCCAAACACTCCGAGCTTGGAGGCGTCCCCTGCTTCCCCAGGGTCAGTGATCTGCCTGGCGTCCCCGATGCCAGCTGGATCGCCGTTTCCACAGAACGCTCCGTCGATGCCATTGCCGAGCTAAACGCCATCGGGGCACCCTCGGCCGTGATGTACACCGCCGGCTTTACCGAAACCGGTGATGACACGATGGAACGCCGCCTGGTTGAGGTGGCCGGAGACATGGCCGTGGTCGGGCCCAACTGCATCGGTGTCGTGAACTATCTCGATGGCGTACCTGTCGCCCTGACACCTGGCCTTGGAACCCATCGCCCACAACACGGTGTCGCCCTGATTGCCCAGAGCGGCACGATCATCGGCAACATGGTGATGAACGAACGCTCGCTGCCGGTCAGCCATCTCTTCAGCATGGGCAACCAGTCTGTCTGCGAGATCGCCGATGCGATCGACGTTCTGGCTGACGACCCCCGGGTCGATGCGATCCTGCTTTACATCGAAGGCCTGCGTGACGGGCCAGCCTTTGCCGAGGCCGCGACACGTGCGTTCAACCAGGGCAAAACCATCATCGCCCTCAAGGCCGGCGATTCCGAGGTTGGTCGCGAACTCGCGCTCTCCCATACGGGCTCCCTGGCGGGCTCACCGGAGCTCTACGAAGCGTTCTTTCAAAGGCTTGGGATCATCACGGTCAAAACCTTCCCCGAGCTTCTCGAGATGAGCAAAATGTTTGCCTTTCGCGGTGTGCCCCAAGGCAATCGCCTGATGATCGAGACCTGTTCGGGTACTGACTCCGGTTACAGCGCCGATCTGGCGGAGCGCCATGGCGTCGCCCTGCCCCACCTTGAGGAAAACGTGCGCGACGCTGTGACAAAGGTCATCCCGGCAATTGCGACAGCAGCCAACCCGCTTGATGTCACCATGGAACAATGGGGCGACCGCGAGGCTCAGGCCCGTTCGCTCATCACCATGCTCGGTCAGTCCTGTGATGCGGCAGCGCTTGTTATCAACCTCCCGTCGCAGGGAGCAACGCCCAGCTACGATCCGGCAATCGAGGCCATGATTGACGTGAAGGCTGCGACCGATCTGCCCTGTTATGTCATCACCAACCTGCCCGAAGGCGCTCCGACCTGGGTTCGCGAGCTGATGATGGAACATGGAGTCATCGTGCTGCAGGGTCTGGAAGATGCCTTTGCCTGCATCGGCCAAGCCGCCCGTTATGTTGCACAACGCCAGACGCTCGAAACTGCAGGTGGTCCCGATGGCCGCCTGCTGCGTTGCCGGCCTCTGGTCCCCGATTCCGTACTCGACGAAAAAACCGCCAAAGGCATGTTGGCAGAAGCCGGTTTGCCGGTTCCCTCTTCACAAGTTTGCCGTGACACCAAATCTGCAGTCACCGCAGCGCAGAACATGGGTTATCCCGCTGTGATCAAGGGGCACGGCGTGGCCCTTGCCCACAAGTCCGAACTCGGTGCCGTAGCCGTCAACCTTGTCGATGATGCGGCGGTCGAGAGTGCATCCCACACCATCCTGGCACTGGACGGGGTCGAAGCTGTGCTTGTGGAGGCCATGGTGCAGGATGGCGTCGCCGAGATCATCATCGGCATCAAACGAGACCCCACCCTGGGCCTTGGCCTCATCCTTGGCAGCGGCGGGATTCTGACGGAACTGGTGCGCGACACCATCACGCTTATGCTGCCCGTGACCCCGGCAGCCATTGCCGACGCCCTGGGCGGACTACGTTGTCACGCCTTGCTGACCGGATTCCGCGGCAAACCTGCTGGCGACATTCCCGCTCTGATCGGAGCGATTGCTGGGGTTGCACGCTTTGCCGAGGACCACGCTGATACGCTGATGGAACTCGACATAAACCCTGTGATTGTCAGACCCGAGGGCAAGGGTGTTGCCGCCGTCGACGCCCTGATCCGATTGGGCAAGGAAGCACCATGACCCATTCCGCCATCTTCCGTGATGATTTGCTGAAGGGTTCTCATGTTCTCATCACAGGGGGCGGCACCGGCATCGGTTACGGCTGCGCACTCGAGCTTGGCCTGCTGGGCGCCCGCGTCACCTTGGTCGCCCGCCGTGAGGACGTTCTCCAGGAAGCATGCGCGAAGCTCGCCGCACAAGGCATCGACGCCGCCAGCTACCCGCTGAACATTCGTGACGCCGATGCTGTCGAGGAAACCTTCACCACGATCATCACCGAACGCGACCTGCCCGACCACCTGATCAACAATGCCGGCGGCCAGTTCGCCTCGAAAGCTTCCGATATCTCTCCCAACGGCTTTCATGCCGTAATGGACCTCAACGTTCAGGGCACCTGGCAGATGTCGAGAATCTTCGCCCGGGCCCATCGGGATGCCGGAACACCGGGCCGGATCATCAACATGGTCTTTGCCCATACCGACGCCATGGAACATTTCGCCCACGCCGCGGCCGCCCGGGCGGCCGTCGTCAACCTGACCAAAACCCTGGCGCTGGAATGGGGTGATGACGGGATTCTGGTTAACGCAATCGGTCCCGGACCGGTCATGACCGAGGGCATCGCGCAATATGACGAAGCTGAAAGCGGCGAGACGCGTATCCATCTCCTGCCCGTCCCGCGTTGGGGTACCCCCCAGGACATCGGCTGGCTCGCCGCTTATCTGCTCTCGACGGCGGGTGACTGGATTACGGGAACATTCATCCCGATCGACGGTGGCGCCCAGTTGGTCGGGCGGCGCTGGACCATCTAGAGAGGTTCTACAGGGTCAGTTCAGAAGCACCAGAAGCGTTCCCAGTCCCCACAGGGTCGCGAGAAAATGCGTGCCCTGCCCGAAGACCCCGTACCAGTAGTAGAACCACTGGCCCCCGACCAGCATCGAAGCCCAGACGCCGGTGAACGCGGTCGCTCCGGCAATCGCGACAGCGAGTGCCAACTCGACCGGCACAAGCCCAAGAAGGCTGAGCGCCAGGCCAACAGACCCTGCCAGAAGCAGGAGCGAAGCGACCGTCTCGGCCGCCACCAGCCCCGCGAACAGACGCCAGACCACCCGTTGATCCGTGATTGCGCGATGGTTGAGCCTTGCCTTGATTTCCGGGTACTCGTTCAGAGCTTCAAGAGCGAGGACCCTGGCGACGTCATCGCGGTTGATGGCGGGGTGCAGGATGTTATCGAGAGCACCCAGTGCCAGCCATGCCCCGGGCATGAGTGCTATCAGCGCCTTGACCAGGATGAGACCTTCGCTTCCCACGTATCGGGCCTAACCGGCTGGGTTCGCCGGTTCGGCCATTTCCTTGCGGCGGCCATGGGCCGGCGCCTTGTCTTCTGCGCCTTTGTAGAAGAACTCGTTTTCAGCCAGCAGCATGCGGTCGATAGCGGCCATTCTGAACGGATCAAAATCGAACGTCGGCTCGGCCATCGGTTCAAAATGGCCGTAGCGATCAACCCCGCGCACCAGTGTGGCATGATCGACACTTCCAACCCCCTGACGCATTTCGGGGCAAATGTAGCGAACCGCCAGACCGATCCGCCGGTCCGCTGTCGTGTTGGGCCCGGAAGCATGGAACAGACTGCCATGATGCATCGAGACATCGCCGGCCTTGAGCGCCACCGTGACGGCATCAGCCTCATCCACCGTCTGGGCAATCTCCTGCCCACGTGAGAGCTGGTTGTCCGCACTGAACGTGTCACTGTGTTCGACCAGACCACTGCGGTGGGAACCGGGAACGAACCGCATGGCGCCATTCTCCGGCGTCACATCGGTTACCGCGACCCAGACCGTCAGTTCATGGGCATCGTCGTCCAGGCCCCAGTAACGCAGATCCTGATGCCAGCTCACAAAATCGGTCGTGTTGGCTTCCTTGATGAAGAGGCTGGCCGCCCACAGCATGATGTCAGGACCCATGACCGCCTCGACCCTGTCCAGCACATCGGGTCGCGTCACCAGTTCCTGCACCTGTGGGATGACGAGGTGGGGCACATTGAAGGTGTACTGGAACATGTTGGCGACATCGCGCGCGCGGGACTGAGCACCCTCGATCCCGGACCGCAGGTCTCCGGCCTGATCGCCAGAAAGCAGCGGCAGGGGAAACAAAAATCCGTCGCGCTCATAAGCGGCGAGCTGTTCTTCAGTTAACCCATGATCGGTCATGGTACCTCTCCACCAGCGTTACCTGAAGTTAGAGCCGAAAAACCAAGTCGAAAAGCCCCGATTGCGCCCAGGCAACGCCGGGTTCAGGCATCCTCACTCACACCGGCCGTTGCCAGATTGAGGGCACGCCAGCGCAGCATGCCACCTGGCAGGTTGGCGATCTTGCTGAAGCCTGCCTTGCCCAGGATATTGGTTGCCTGTGCGGAACGCCCGCCTGCCCGGCAGACTGCGACCAGCGGGCGTTCCTGATCGAGCTCTCCGGCACGTTCCGCCAGGTCACCCAGCGGGATCAGGACCGCACCGGGGATATGCCCCAGCGGCCCGTCGAATTCCGGGGTCTCGCGAACATCAAGAACCTGCACGGCATCAAGATTTTCCTCGACCCATTGCGGCGGTGCTTCCCAGATCCCGGAAAAGGTCAGGTTGAGTGGCGCCCAGTCCGGGTTTTCGTGTGGAATGCTACAGGTCTCCGGTCGGCCGCAACGCAGGTTCGCAGGAACCGCGATATCCATTTGTTTGGGATGGGGCAGGCCCAGGTTGTCCATGTAGACGCAGAAGTCGCTCGATGAGAGCTCACCGCCCAGACGAGGATTATGGCGACGTTCCTCACCTACGCTGCTCACCGTCAGGCCGCGATAATCGTGGCCGGGATAAAGCAGGCAGGAGTCGGGCAGAGAAAAGATCTGGTCATGGACCGAGCGATAGAGATCCGCAGCGCTGCCCTCCTGGAAGTCGGTCCGCCCGCATCCGCGGATCAGCAGGCAATCTCCGGTGAAGGCCATATCGCGATCATCGGTGACAAAAGTCAGGCAACTTGCGGTGTGGCCGGGTGTGGCGCGCACGGTGAGATGGCAACCACCGAACGAGACCTGATCGTCATGCACCAGTTCTCGATCCGCGCCTTCGGCGTGGCCGGCGGCAGCCAGCATGACCGCGCTGCCGAACCGTTCCTTCAGCAACCAGGCGCCGGTGACATGATCGGCATGCACATGGGTCTCGAGCGTGGCAACGAGATTGAGTTCCAATTCGTCGATCAACGCGGAATCGCGCCTGGACTGTTCGAACACCGGATCGATCAGAACAGCCTCGCGCGCCTGCGAACAGGCCAGCATGTGGGTGTAAGTCGACGACTGCGGGTCGAAGAGCTGGCGAAAGAGGATCATGGCGGCGGCTCCATATCCATGGTTGTTGCCCCATGGTAGCCCCGCAGACCCCGTCGAACGACCTCAACGTTGCCACAAGGCTGTGAATGAAATGTCTTCCTAGCTAGTCTGGGGAAAACCACGGGCAATCGACATGAGCAATGGAATGGAACGACTTTCCCTGGAGGGGCGCACAGCGCTGGTGACCGGTGCCGGCGCAGGGATCGGCTCGGCCTGTGCCCAACTTCTGGGCCAGCGCGGTGCTCGCATCGCCCTG